>NZ_JAYFER010000547.1:0-14454 GCF_055795065.1 Lyngbya sp. CCY1209 | reverse complement strand
AGGTTTGGGAGGGGAAAACCGGATCTGATACAATTTGCGATCGCCCTTCTCACCCAATCAGTGGGGGCAAGCCTCTGTGCTTGCCACCATTTATCCTTCCCCATATCGCCTCAATAAAGCATTCACAACCTGCGGGGAAATGTAGTTCCAGCTCTCCGATGCGACTCAAGATAATCAAACAACTGGCATCGGCAATGACAACATCAGGCATTTTCAAGATCCGACTCTAAATCTTCGACGGAAGGGCTAAACACCGAAACATTGTAATCCGCGATCGCCCCAATAAATTCTTTTTTCGTCAAACCCGCCAACTCCGCAGCCTGTCCCGAAGTTAACGTCCCGTTTTCATATAACTTGGCAGCGATCAACAACCGCAACTCTTCGTCACTGTGTTCGAGAGTGTCGGGAAAATTTAATTGTAAAGTTCGCACCTTCATGTTTAGATATTTCTCCCTGATAATTTTAGATATCGTAGGGGCAAGCCTCTGTGCTTGCCATCCTCACCCCATCAGTAGGGGCAAGCCTCTGCGATCGCCATCCTCACCCCATCAGTAGGGGCAAGCCTCTGCGATCGCCATCCTCACGAGATCACTCTAGAAACCGGGTTTCTACCCACATCTCCATCAAAAACAAAAATGCTTCTAGAAACCCGGTTTCTTATCCCACGAGATCACTCTAGAAACCGGGTTTCTACCCACATCTCCATCACCAACAAAAATGCTTCTAGCAACCCGGTTTCTTCCCCCCACCGAGCCCTTTAGAAACCGGGTTTCTACCCACATCTCCATCACCAACAAAAATGCTTCTAGAAACCCGGTTTCTTCCCCCCACCGAGCCCTTTAGAAACCGGGTTTCTACCCACATCTCCATCACCAACAAAAATGCTCTTAGAAACCCGGTTTCTTCTTCTTACTCATCCATCAAGAGGAAATTTTTCTCGCCGACGCCGACTGATGGGGATCGATCTGGTGAGTCTCCTTCGCTTTTTCCCGACGTTGATGATTCCAGTAAGAGATACAGGGAATTTTCTCCAAGTAACAGCGATCGGCATATTTTTTGGCGATGTCGGTGACTTCTTCGAGCAAACCCGCCTCCAATGTGATGGGTTGCAACCCGTGCCCCAAAAACTTGTCGTTCGTCACATACAGATCGTTTTCATCCGCTTCCATCCGGGGATTGGGAACATAGTCAATTTCCGCACCCGTTATCTCGGATACCATCTTCGCCAGATCTCGGACGCGGTGGGTTTCGGTCATCTGGTTGTAAATTTGCACGATATCCCCCTTCGCCGGTGGATTATCCAGTGCCAACTGAATGCAGCGGACGGTATCTTGAATGTGGATGAAGGCGCGGGTTTGTCCTCCCGTACCGTGTACCGTCAGCGGATAGCCGACAGCGGCCTGCATGAGAAAACGATTCAACACCGTCCCATAGTCGCCATCGTAATCAAACCGATTAATTAACCGCTCGTCCTGTTTGGTTTCTTCTGTCTGCGTCCCCCAGACAATCCCCTGGTGAAGATCCGTGACCCGGATGGCATCATTCTTGTTATAGTAGGCGAAGAACAACTGATCCTGGGTTTTTGTCATGTGATAGACGCTGCCGGGATTGGCGGGATACAAAATCTCATTTTGAATCAATTCGCCTGTGTCGGTTTGGACTTGAATTTTCAGATATCCTTCCGGTATCTTCATCCCAGCCGTGCCGTAACCGTAAACCCCCATCGTGCCCAGGTGCACCACGTGAACGTCCAAATTGGATTCGACGATCGCCGCCAATAAATTGTTGGTCGCATTCAGATTATTATTGACCGTGTAGCGTTTGTGCCAGGAACTTTTCATCGAGTACGGAGCGGCCCGCTGCTCGGCAAAATGGATAACGGCATCGGGTTTGAACTCCACGATCAAATCCAGCAGGCGGGCGTAATTGTCGGCGACATTCAGATTGAAAAATTGGATCTGTTTGCCGCTAATTTCCTGCCACGCTTTCAGGCGAATTCCGAGGGGCTGAATGGGCGTCAGGCTTTGGATTTCCAATTCATTATCGATATTCCGGCGCGACAGATTATCAACGATAACGACCTCGTGTCCGAGGGCGGACAAGTGGAGAACCGTCGGCCAGCCGCAAAAACCGTCTCCGCCCAATACCATGATTTTCATAAACTGCTCCCAAGCATTTACTAAGTTGTTCTCTGTCAATCCAACAAATTATTATACACTTTCCCAGCGTATTAATAATTCGCTCTACAAATTTGAGTCATATCTATGTATATTACAGCTATATCATTGAGATTGTAATCCAGAACGGTACACCTGAAAAGCTCCCGAACCGAAAAAATTTTCTCGCCCTCACCCCCAACCCCTCTCCCAATTCTGGGAGAGGGGAGCTCAATTTGCCATCGCTATCCCATCTCTCGCCCTCACCCCCAACCCCTCTCCCAATTCTGGGAGAGGGGAGCAAGAGTTCCCCCCAAAATTGGGGGGTTAGGGGGGCTTCCGGCACTTCTCGCCCTCACCCCCAACCCCTCTCCCAATTCTGGGAGAGGGGAGCTCAATTTATATCAGATAATCTCAAATATTTGCCGGTCTTTTTAATATCTTTTATTTCCGGATTTTGAACGGTCATCGCCGCACCTCCCGCAACGCTTAAAATCCGCCGATCGCGATCGCCCTCACCCGTTCAAATCCTCCACAAATGCCCGGTGTTCGGCAGACGCCAACCCCTCCTGCAACTTCGCCAAAACCGGCGCCATCTGCCCCGCCAACAGCGGTTCCACATCCAGCCACAACCCCGGAAAAAACGGACTCTTCAGACACCCGGACTCGTCCGCCTCCTGCCGGCGATACTCCCCATCTTCGAGCACGTACCAGCGAAATTCTCGTTCCCCCACCACCCAAACCAGATATTCCCGCACCCCATTGCGGCGGTAAACCCGCAACTTGTCGTGGAGGTCGTAGGATGCGGTACTCGCGGCGATTTCCACGACCAATTCCGGCGCCCCTTCGATATAATCGTCCTCGCTGATTCGCGATCGCCCCCCCGCCTCCTCCTCCAGACGCAGCAAGGCATCCGGTTGGGGTTCGCTGTCCAAATCCAGGCGCATGGTCGTATTGTCACACACCATAATATTTGGAGTATTGGCTTCATAGACCATCAACCAGCCCATTACCAGGCTGTGGGGTCTTCCATGTTGTCTGGCTCTGACCGGTGATGGCACGTAAACGACTCCTTCAATCAATTCTGCCTTTTTGACATCCGGCGACCACCGGTAGCGGCGCTCGAATTCCGGCTGGGACAGGCGATCGCCATTTTCCAAAATCGGCAGAAGTTCCTGAGATGCTGATTGAGTCGAACTCATGACAAACCTTCCCCAATATCTGTGATTCAGTTTATCAGAAGATTGGGCCTATGGCGGGGAGTGGGGAATAGGGAATAGGGAATAGGGAATAGGGAATAGGGAATAGGGAATAGGGAGCGAGTGGAACATCTGGACTGCTTGGGAATCGCCCCCGGTCGCCCCCGGTCGCCATCACTCCCCCAACAGCCGCATCACGAAGCGATCGCGCCCTTGTGCCTTAGCTTCGTAGAGGGCGATATCCGCCCCGGCAACGAGTTGGTCGAGGCTCAGGTCAAAATGGGGGTAAACACTCGCCCCCCCCAGACTGAGGCTCACATATTCGCCGATGGGAGACATTTTGTGGAGCCGCCGCAGCCCCCGAATTTCCGCCCGGATCGCCTCCGCGACGTAGCCGGTTCCCTCGCCGTCCGTGTTGGGCAGAATCACGGCGAACTCCTCCCCCCCGTAGCGGGCCACCAAATCCCCCGGACGTCGCACGGCGCGACTCAGGGCGCGGGCGACCTCCTGCAGACAGCGATCGCCCTCCTGATGCCCATAGGTATCGTTGTAGCGCTTAAAAAAATCGACATCGCACAAAATCAGCGAAATCGGCGTCCCCTCCCGGATCGCCCGCCGCCACTCCGCGTCCAAATAGCTGTCGAACTGTCGCCGGTTGGGCACCTGGGTCAACCCGTCCAACGTCGCCAGACGCTCCAACTGCTGGTACAGTTCCGCCTGTTGGATGGCGATGCCCAACTGCAGGGCCAGTTGTTGCAGGAAGTCGATCGCCGCCGTCTCCCACTGGCGGGGTTCGGAACAGTGCTGCACCATCAGCAGCCCCCAAAGGCGATGGTGGGGACCCGACCCCGACTCTCCCGACACCTCGGCGAGTACCCCATTCAAAATCGGAATGACCAAATTCGCCTTAACCTGCAACTGGGACAACAAATTGATATCGCACCGGCCCGGGTCCGCAGTCGAAATGTCGGTGAGCGCCTGGACTTTTCCCTGCCGGTAGCGTTCCAGATATTGGGGAGTCCAGCAATCCTCCGTCACCGCCGTCCCCACCACGGACTGCCAGCCGGGGGCCACGGATTCCACCACCATCGTGCCGTTCCCGTCCTCCCGGAATTGGTAGATCACCACCCGGTCCGTGTGCAGGTACTCCCGCACCTCCGCCACAGTAGTTTGTAAAATATCATTTAACTTCAGCGATCGCCGGATGCGTTGGGTGATCGAAAACATCAGCCGTTCCCGTTCCGCCTGCTGCCGCAAATTCTGTTCGGCCCGCTTGCGATCGGTGATATCCTCCACCATCCCCTCATAGTAGAGGGTCCGTCCTTGCCAGTCCTTAACGGCCCGGGCTTTTTCAGAAATCCAGATGATCCGGCCGTCGGCGCGGTACACCTGGGACTCGAAATTAACGATCGCCTCCGACTCCCGCAACTGGCGGATGAACTCGTCCCGGCGATCGGGATCGACGTACAACTGTCGGGTGATGTCGGTCAGTTGCGCCATCAGTTCCCCGGGGGTGGCGTAGCCGTAAATCTTAGCCAGGGCCGGGTTGACATTGAGGTATTTTCCCTCCGGCGTGGTTTGAAAGATCCCCTCGATCGCATTTTCAAACAAACTGCGGTACTCCTGTTCGGTGACTTGCAAAGCGTCGAGGGCCCGCTTGCGCTCGGTGATGTCCCGGTAGGAACTCAAAAATAACTTGTCGTCCCCATTGTCCAGGATCGAGGTGGACACCAGCAGGGTCTTGCGATCGCCGGATTTGGTGCGGATCGTCGTCTCCACGTCCCGGACGCCCCCCCGTTCCAAAATTTCGTAGAGTCCGGACAGGGCGGCGGCGTGGGCTTGGGGGTCGGGGTAGAGCCGGCGCAAAAAATCCTGGGAACTTTCCGCCTCTTGCAGGCTGTAGCCGGTAATTTCCCGCATTTTGGAATTGTAGACGATAAACTTCCCCCGGGAATTGCTCAGGGTGATGCCCTCTCCCACGGTTTCGATCGCGCAGGTCAACTGGCGGGCCGTCTGCAGAATTTGGGCCTCCGTTTGCCGGCGGTCCGTGATGTCCTCGCACGTCACCAAAATCCCCACCACGTTGCCCCCGTTGTCGTGGAGGGGGATGCGGTTGGTTTCCCAGTCGGCCGTCCCACCCCCGGGGCGGGGCCGAGTTTCGATGTGGCGGTATTCCGGGGCGTCGGTTTCCATGACCCGGCGATCGCGGACCCGCATCCGTTCGGCCTGTTCCCCCCAGGGGAGATCCTCGTCCCTCAACCCCGCGATCGCCTCGGAACTCCCCAAACCGGCACATTCGGCCCCCCGGCGATTGCACCCCAAATACACCGAGTCGCGGTCCTTCCAAAAAATCGCCTCCGGGATGTTGTCCGTCACCAACTGCAACATCTTTTGCGATCGGTCCAGGGCTTCCCGGGCCCGGAGGCGTTCCTGGATTTCTTGCTGCAGTTGCCGTTCGGCCCGCATCAGTTCCGCCGTCCGCAGGGCGACCGCCTCCCGCAGGTGGCGACACAGGTGCAGCAGTTCTTCCTCGGCCCGCCGGCGCTCGGTGACGTCGATGCCAGACCCGGCGTAGCCCAAAAACGTCCCGTCCGGCGCGAATTGGGGAACCCCCGTGTCGAAAATCCACCGGTACTCCCCATCAAACCGCCGCAGGCGATATTCCTGTCGGAAGGGGTTGCGATCGCCCAAGGCTTGCCGGTAAGCTCTCAAACAGTTTTCGCGATCGTCCGGGTGCACCCCCGCCACCCAGCCTTCCCCCAGTTCCGCTTCCAAGGGACGCCCGGTCAACTCCAACCAAGTGTCGTTGAAAAATGTACACGCTCCTTCCGGGTCGGACATCCACATCATCACGGGTGTCGGTTCCGCCAAACCCCCGAACCGCTTTCTGTCCCGTTCGATCGCCAGGGCCAAGCGGTGCAGGTTCACATCCAAATCGAGTAGCTGTTCCGAACCGAAATTTTCTCCGTAGTGGCAACGGCTACACTCAATCAATTCTGTGTTTCCCATAGGGCGATTTCATATCGATTGCCATTCGGATAATTATACTTCCATCCCCCCGGGTAAGATGTTGTGAACCCGACCACAATCCGTCCCGATTCGTGCTAACATATCGTGATTGTTTGCATCTTTTTTTTCAATCCCCTGCCCTCCACCCGCCCGAGTCGGAACGGCGATCGGGGTGACTCCGACCGGAGCGATTGTAACGAGTTTTGATCGGGTGAGGGATGCACCATTTTTGTCCGCAGATTTCGCAGAATTCGCAGATGGGGAAATTTGCCCCTTCTCCGAACGGTCGGCCCCGACTGCCGCCCGACCGGACAGCTTCCCGCCCGATTGATATCATAATTTTTCCAGTTTTTAATGTCAAGTTAAAACATCAATGTCAGATTCAGAACGTCGAATTTGCATCGTATTTGGAACCCGGCCGGAGGCGATCAAGATGGCGCCCGTCGTCCGGCAATTCCGGCAGTCCTCCCACTGCCAAGTCCGCGTTATCCTGACGGGGCAGCACCGGGAAATGGTCGCACAAGTTATGGATCTTTTTGACCTCAAAGCCGACCGCGACCTGCAAATCATGCGGCACCAACAAACCCTGACGGACATCACCTGCCGCAGTTTGGAAGGACTCGGAAAGCTGTTTGAAGAAATTGCCCCCCACATGGTTCTCGTCCAGGGCGACACCACCACCGCCTTCGCCGCCGCTTTAGCCGCATTTTATCAGAAAATCCCCGTCGGCCACGTCGAGGCTGGACTGCGGACCGACGACCTCTTCAACCCCTACCCCGAAGAGGCCAACCGCCGCCTCATCTCCCAACTCGCCCGACTCCATTTCGCCCCCACCCGACAGGCGGTCGAAAACCTCAAAAATTCCGGCGTTGTCGGGGAAATTTATCAGACGGGAAATACCGTCATCGATGCGTTATTGTCGGTGGCAAAAACCCACCCGAAACTCGATATTCCCCATCTCGATAGTGAGAATAAACGCCTGATTTTGGCGACGGTCCACCGCCGGGAAAATTGGGGGGAACCTTTGGAAGGGATCGCCCGGGGATTTCGGCAAATTCTCGATCGCTTCCCCGACACGGTTTTACTTCTCCCCCTGCACCGAAATCCGACCGTGCGAGAACCCTTAAAAAAAGCCTTGGGCGACCATCCCCGGGTGATTTTGACCGAACCCCTCGACTACGCCCAACTCGTCGCAGCGATCGCCCGATCGCATTTCCTCCTCACCGACTCGGGGGGACTCCAGGAGGAAGCCCCCAGCCTGGGAAAACCCGTTTTGGTATTGCGAAAAACTACGGAACGCCCGGAAGCGATCGCGGCCGGAACCGCCCAACTCGTCGGCACCGAATCCGAGGACATCTTGGCAGCCGCCTCCTCACTCCTCGCCGACCCCGACGCCTACCAAAAAATGGCGACCGCCATTAATCCCTTCGGGGACGGCCGCGCCGCCGAACGCATCGTCCGCGAGGTCGAAAACTATTTCCATAGTCCGGCTCGGGGAGTGGGTTGACAGTCACTTCGCAATTTGCTAAGTTATAACGATCAGTTTTCGGACATCCTCATCCTTGAAATTATAAAGAGCAAAATCAGATGTTTACTACCAATGATAATTATTTGAAAATTCTCTCAGCCTGTCCTCCCCGTCCTATCAAAAATCGGGATGAATTTCTAAAAGTTCAAGCTGTTATAGACGGTTTAATCGACCAACCGGAATTGAGTCCCGATGAACCGGATTACCTAGACGTTTTGGGGACCCTCGTTTATGACTATGAAGAACGGGTCGAAGAACCGATTCCCGACATTTTTGGCGTGGAACTGTTGAAAGTTCTAATTGCCGACCGGGGGATGAAACAAAAAGATCTGGTTCCCATTTTTAAAACCGAATCGATCGCGTCGGATATTTTGAACGGAAAGCGTCAGTTGACCGTGGAACACATTCAAAAATTGGCGGAATTTTTCCACCTTTCCCCGGCCGTCTTTTTTTCGACATCCCATGCCACGGAATAGAAACAGAGGATCTCATCACCCGGTCGTCCCCGAAGCATTGACGGCCGGCGATCTTCCGGATCGCACCGCCGACGGGTTAAAATCTGTAGCAAAGCCGGATCAAATTTAATCTACACTATGGATACAAGAGCATTTAGACGATCGCTCCAGCATTCGGACTCCTACAACCGCAAGGGCTTCGGGCACAAAGAAGAAGTGGCCGGAGTCATGGACACAGCCTACAAAAGCGGCCTGATCCAGGAAATCAGAGACAATAATTATACTCTGAGACGGGGTGACGTCACCATCCGGCTGGCGGAGGCCTTCGGATTCTGCTGGGGGGTGGAACGGGCCGTGGCGATGGCCTACGAGACGCGGCAACATTTTCCAGGCGATCGCATCTGGATCACCAACGAAATCATCCACAACCCCTCCGTCAACCAGCATTTGCGGGATCTGAACGTCGAGTTCATCCCCGTCGAAGACGGCCAGAAAGACTTCTCCGTGGTGGAAGCCGGCAATGTCGTCATCCTCCCGGCCTTCGGGGCCAGCGTCCAAGAAATGCAGATCCTCAACGACAAAGGTTGTAAGATCGTCGATACCACCTGTCCCTGGGTGTCGAAAGTTTGGAATACCGTCGAAAAGCACAAGAAAAAACAGTACACCTCCATCATCCACGGGAAATACAAACACGAAGAAACCGTCGCCACCAGTTCCTTCGCGGGTAAATATTTGGTGGTGTTGAATTTAGAAGAGGCCGAATATGTAGCCGACTACATCCTCAACGGCGGCGATCGCGGGGCGTTTTTGGCAAAATTCGACGGTGCCCACTCCGAGGGATTCGACCCCGATCGCGACCTCGACTGTATCGGCGTCGCCAACCAAACCACCATGTTAAAAAGCGAAACCGAACAGATCGGAAAACTGTTTGAACGGATTCTGATGAAAAAGTACGGTCCGGAGAATTTGAACCAACATTTCCAAAGTTTCAATACCATCTGCGACGCCACCCAGGAACGCCAGGACGCGATGCTGAATTTGGTGGAGGAAAAATTGGATCTGATGTTGGTGATTGGCGGGTTCAACTCCTCGAATACCACCCACCTGCAAGAGATGGCGATCGAACGGGGAATTCCCTCCTATCACATCGACGGTCCCGATCGCATTCTCGGCGGAAACCAAATCGAACACAAACCCCTGGGCCGGGATCTCGAAATCGCCGAAAACTGGCTTCCGAACGGTCAAATCGTGGTGGGCGTCACCTCCGGCGCCTCCACCCCGGATCGGGCCGTAGAAGGGGCGATCGAGAAACTCTTCGCCCTGAAACTGATTGGGGTGTAGGGACAATTGATAATTGACAATTGACAATTGACAATTGACAATTATCAATTTCCGCCCTCCTGCCCGGGAGCCCCGCCACCTCCCCCGCCTCTCAACTTCCGGGCAAAGTCGAATAAATCTTGATAGGCTAGAACGGTATAGCTGACCGATCCGATCCAATTGCACAGATCGAAATCCAGGGAGCGCAGAAAAATCATGCGGATTGATCCGTCGGTTGATATCCGTTGAAAACCAACTTGTAGACCAGCCTAGGGTAGAGGAAGTGACCATGAAAGCCATGATTTTGGCCGCGGGCAAGGGTACTCGCGTTCGTCCCATTACCTACACCATCCCCAAACCTCTGATTCCCATCCTCCAGAAACCGGTGATGGAATTTTTGGTGGATCTGTTGCGGCGACACGGTTTCGACCAAATTATGGTCAACGTCAGCCACTTGGCGGATGAAATCGAAAACTACTTTCGCGACGGCCAACGCTTCGGCGTCGAAATTTCCTATTCTTTCGAGGGGAGTATCGAAGATGGCAATCTGATCGGGAAAGCCCTGGGATCGGCCGGGGGGATGAAGAAGATCCAGGATTTCAATCCCTTTTTCGACGATACCTTTATCGTCCTCTGCGGCGACGCCCTGATCGATTTGGACCTGACGGAGGCCGTGAGGTGGCATAAAGAAAAGGGTGCGATCGCCACCGTCGTCATGAAATCCGTACCGAAAGACCAGGTGTCGAGTTACGGCGTCGTCGTCACGGACGAGGAGGATCGGATCAAGGCGTTTCAGGAAAAACCCTCCGTCGAGGAAGCCCTCAGCACCAGCATCAACACCGGAATTTATATCTTTGAACCCGAGATTTTCGACTACATTCCCTCCGGCTGCGAGTACGATATCGGTGGCGACCTGTTCCCCCATCTGGTGGAAATCGGCGCCCCCTTCTACGGCATCACGATGGATTTTGAATGGGTGGACATCGGCAAAGTGCCCGACTACTGGCGGGCGATTCGCAGCGTGTTGCTGGGCGAGGTGAAAAATGTCCCCATCCCCGGGCGGGAAGTCGCCCCCGGCGTTTACACCGGGTTGAACGTGGCTGTCAATTGGGATAAAGTTCACATCGAAGGGCCGGTTTACATCGGCGGGATGACCCGCATCGAAGATGGCGCCACGATCGTCGGTCCGACGATGATCGGGCCGAGTTGTTCGATCTGTAGCGATGCCTACGTCAGCAACAGCGTGATCTTCGAGTATTCCCGTCTCGGCCGCGGCGTCCGCCTGGTGGACAAGTTGGTGTTCGGCCGCTACTGCGTGGACAAAGAGGGGGCCGCCATCGATGTCCAAGCCGCCGCCCTGGACTGGCTGATCACCGACGCCCGCCAGGTGATCGCCGAGCCCCCCGAAGAACATCGGGCGATCGCGGATATTCTCAGCACGTCCTGAGAAGTGAGACAAGAGGGGTGAGAAGTGAGACCATTCTCGCTCCCAACTTCTCACTCTTTGCTCCTTCCCTGTCGAGTTGGCTTTGTCATGTCTTCAACGATCTGCGATCGCGCGTCATTCAAATTAGCCGAACCGGGTGCATCCTACCCCACCCAACCGTCCGGCGATCGCGATGGCGGACTCCGGTTGGTGGAAGTGTTGGTGGACTTGCCGACTCGGCGGGTGACGACGGCGGAAGAAGAGACGGAAAACCTCTATACCTACGGCATTCCGGCCCACCTCGACATCGAACCCGGGGATATTCTCAGCGTGCCTTTCGGCAGCCAGCAGGTGGGGGCGATCGCGATCCGGTTGGTGTCCGACCTGCCCCCCGGCTTGGCCCCGAACCGCCTGCGGGACGTGGAAGACGTCACCGGCCGCGGCTTCTTCCCCGCCACCTACTGGCAACTCCTCCAACGGGTTTCCAACTACTACCAAACCCCCTTAATTCGGACGATCCGCACCTCCCTGCCGCCGGGGTTGCTGCGTCGGAGTCAGCGTCGCATCCGCCTGATTCCGGAAGCCGTCCCCCCCCACGCCGAACAGTTTTTGCAGCCGTCCGCCCAGACCATCCTCCGCCTCCTCACCCAATCCGGTACGGGGGATTACACCTGGCAATATCTCCAGCGGCAGGTGAAGGGCGGCTATCGCGGACTGCAAGATCTCCTCAAACGGGGGTGGGTGGAAAGTTACCTGGAACCGCCGAGCCCCCCCCGCCCGAAACTGAAACAGGCGATTACTCTGGTTGTGGATTTGCCCCCCCGAGATCTCACCCCCCGCCAGCGGGAGGTTTTGGAAAGTCTGCGACGGCGGGGAGGCGAAATGTGGGTGACGGAGTTGCTGCAAACCTGCAACACCAGTTCGGGTTTGCTGAAAACCCTGCAAGAAAAGGGGTGCGTCGTCCTGGACGAGCGGGAAGTCTTGCGGCGCGATCGCGGCATCCCCACCGCCCCCGATCGCCCCAAATCCCTCACCCCCCACCAAGAAAGCGCTTTGGAGATCGTCAATCATCTGTCCGGCTTCCAGCGGGTGCTCCTCCACGGCGTCACCGGGTCGGGTAAAACGGAGGTGTATTTGCAAGCGATCGCCCCCATTTTGGAGCGGGGACTCTCGGCCCTCGTCCTCGTCCCGGAAATCGGCCTGACTCCCCAACTCACCGACCGCTTCCGCGCCCGGTTCGGCGACCGCGTTTTCGTCTACCACAGCGCCCTGTCCGAGGGCGAACGCTACGACACCTGGCGCAACATGACCCGGGGAACGCCCCAAGTGGCGATCGGGACGCGATCGGCCATATTCGCCCCCCTGCCCAATTTGGGGTTAATTATCCTCGACGAAGAACACGACGGCAGCTTCAAACAAGACCAGCCCCAGCCCTGCTACCACGCCCGCACCGTGGCGATTTGGCGGGCCGAACTGGAAGATTGTCCCCTGATTTTGGGGTCGGCCACGCCCTCCCTGGAAAGCTGGCAAGAACACCGCCACACCTCCGACCCCCACACCCACTACCTCTCCCTCCCCGAGCGGGTGTTCTCCCGCCCCCAACCCCCCGTGGAAGTCGTGGATATGCGGCGGGAGTTGAGGCGGGGAAATCGATCAATTTTTAGCTACAGTTTGCAGGAGGCGATCGGCCAATTGCGCGATAACAACCAACAGGGCATCCTCTTCATCCACCGCCGGGGACACAGCACCTTCGTCTCCTGCCGCAGTTGCGGCTACGTCGTGGAATGCCCCCACTGCGATGTCTCCCTCTCCTACCACCACACCCACGCCGACGCCGTCCCCCGGTTGCGGTGCCACTACTGCAACTATTCCCGCGACTACCCCCAACGCTGTCCCGAATGCGATTCCCCCTACTTTCGACATTTCGGCAGCGGCACCCAGCGCGTCGCCCAGGAATTGCAGCGGACGTTCCCGGAATTGCGCTTCATCCGCTTCGACAGCGACACCACCCGCGCCAAAAACGCCCACCGGGTGCTGCTGACTCGCTTCGCCCACCGGGAGGCGGATTTGTTGGTGGGGACCCAGATGCTCACCAAAGGGTTGGATTTGGATTCCGTCGGGTTGGTGGGGATCGTGTCGGCGGACGGACTGCTACACCTGTCGGACTACCGGGCCGGGGAACGGGCGTTTCAGACGCTGTTGCAGGTGGCCGGACGGGCGGGGCGGGGCGACGATCCCGGCCGGGTGATTTTGCAGACCTACACCCCCGAACATCCGGTCATCCAAGCGGTGCGGAACCACGCCTACGAAGCTTTTGTGGAAGCGGAACTGCGGCAGCGTTCGGAACTCAATTATCCCCCCTCCGGCCGGCTGATCTTGCTGCGGTTGAGCGGCGCCGATGCCGGAGAGGTGGAGCGGACGGCCGAAAATCTGGCGCTGGAGTTGCAGGGGGCGATGGGGAATTCGATTGGGGAACTGTTGGGGCCGGCTCCCGCCCCCGTGATGCGGGTCGCCGACCGGTATCGCTGGCAGGTTTTGTTGAAGTTGCCCCCGTCTGAGGCGGAAATCCCCCCCATTTTTGACTCTTTGGGAAGAGGCCGTCCCCGCTCCGTCCGCCTGACGATTGATGTCGATCCCCTGACATTGGGATAAAAATGGGGATCGAAGGGTGCGACTCAAAGCGCCGAAAAGCTGACCTAGATGGATTTACAGCCTCCGGTGAAGTATCGTTTGCTACAAACTTTCCCGGCGGATCTGATATCTTATATCGGCATATCTGGGTAAGATAGCAAAGTGGACACTTTGTCAAATTATTGTTACCATTTGTAACAATTGCCCCGAGTGGCAAATCCAGCTTAGGAACTTACATCTAATCGTTCAGGAGTTCAAATCATGATGGAATCAAACGGCAACCTATCTTTGGAACAACAATTCAACCTGTCTTCGTTCAAAATGCAGGTGAACCAGATGAGTCGGGAACAGGCTCAAGAGTTTTTGGTGAACCTCTACGAACAAATGTTGATTCGAGAGAATATGTACCAGCATTTTCTCAAGTACCAGTGGGGTTTGGAGTCCAGTCCGGGTACTGAATAAACTCCCACTGCTGTCGATACCAGTCGGCGACCTGGTGTCTCTTACTTTTTTCCCGTCCGGAAGCGAGTTGGGGGTAGCGGGGCGTCCACTTTACAAAATAATTAACAATTAATAATTAATAATTAATAATGAAAGAGGGAGTAGGGAGTAGGAAATAGGGAGTAGGGAGTAGGGAGTAAAATTTGTAGGGGCAACCGTCCCGGGTTGCCCAACCGTCCCGGGTTGCCCAACCGTCCCGGGTTGCCCAACCGTCCCGGGTTGCCCAACC
>NZ_JAYFER010000546.1:0-22271 GCF_055795065.1 Lyngbya sp. CCY1209 | reverse complement strand
TCAAACCCTTATAGAAAAGCCGTTTCAGTTTCCGACTCCCGACTCCCGACTGCCGAGGACCGCGCGCAGCGCTATAATCGTCGCTAATTGGGGTTTCCGGAGTTGGCGATCGGCGACTTTTCACTTTTCATATCATGTCCGATAAAACCATTAGAATTCCCGGTTTTCCTTGTCCCTCCTGAAACCGCTTCAAACTTTTGCCTATTGCCTCTTGCCTATTGCCTTTTCTCGACAGATTGTGTAAGTATCCAAACAGACTTGATATCAATCCAATTTCAGGTTTTGAATTTGGTCTTCGGGGACTCCCAATCCCCGCAATAAAGTGTAGGTCATGATTTGGTGTCCGGCGATGTTGGGGTGGATGCCGTCCCGGGTCAAAATATTTTGCGATCGCCCTCCGTAGCGTTGATAGGTCATGATGATGTGGCGGAAGGGGGTGTGGAGGTCGATAAATTGCACCCGATTTCGGGCGGCGACATCCCGCATGGCGGCGATGTATTCAACCATGCGAATATTTTCCCGGCTGTTGAGATCTTCGTAGACGATGGTGGGGGAGAGCAACAGGACTTCGATCTGTCGAGCCCGAGCCGCCTTCACCATCGCGGTCAATTTTTGACGATAAACCTCCAAGGGCGGTTCGCTGTCCGTCGCCGAGGGGGATTGAAAACTCTGCATGACATCATTGATACCCACGTTAATAATCACCAAATCCGGTTTTTGTGAGAGGACATCTCGATTGAATCGAGCGTCGAGATCCGCTGATTTATTACCCGAAATTCCGGCATCGATTACGTCGATGGATTGGGCAGGATAGAGGGCGTTCAAATAGCGTCTGAGGAGCCAAATATAGCCGCCGTACTGTCCGCCCGCCTGGGTGATACTATCTCCCAAAACGACAATTTTTTGGGTGTCGGCGAGGGGGGTCTGCTGCGGTGGAGAATTCGACGGTTCGGGGGGGGGAGTCGCGGCCGAGCCGCCCACCGCGATCGCGCCCGCGACGAGGAGGGGGAGCCAATAATATCGTTTCATCGGAGTGAGTAATGGGGGGAAAGTAATAGACAGCTTACCCATTGCGATCGAAGCACAAAACTAGCCCAGATCCTACACCAAATGGGTTCAGGTGCGGCGAAATTGAGAGTGCGATCGTCCCGAAGTGTGGGATGTTTCCGCACTCGGATGCTCCCCGACGACGGTACGGTTGCGACCCCGATCTTTGGCCGCGTACAGGGCGCGATCGGCCGCGGCCATCAGATCGTCCACGGAAAATTCCGGCCCGGGAATCTCGCAGGCGATCCCCAAGCTGACGGTGACGTAGGGGCTGTTGTCGGATGCGGGGTGGGGGACGTGCAGGTTTTCCACCTGTCGGCGGATGCGTTCCGCCACCTGCTCGGCCCCCGCCGCCGGCGTGTTGGGGAGGATGATGGCAAATTCTTCCCCCCCGTAGCGGGCGACCAAATCCACGGAGCGCGGCAGGGCGGCGGCGATGGCGGCGGCGACGGTTTTCAAGCACTCATCTCCGGCTTGGTGGCCGAAGGTGTCGTTGTAACGTTTAAAGTGATCGACATCGCAAAAAATCACGGAAAGGAACTGTTTTTCCCGGCTCGACCGCTGCCAACTGTAGTCCAAATATTCGTTGAAACGGCGGCGGTTAGCCACTTGGGTGAGGTCGTCGTAAAGGGCGAGGCGCTGCAACTCGTCATTGGCTTTTTTGAGTGCGGTTTGGGAGCGTTGCAGGACATCTTCGGCCCGTTTTCGATCGGTGATGTCGGACTGGACGCCGATGAAGTGGGTCAGCTCGCCCCGCTCATTTTTGACCGGAGAAATAAAGACTTCGTTCCAAAATAGCGTGCCGTCCCGGCGATAATTTCGCAAGGTGACGCGACATTCCTCTCCCCGGGCGATCGCCTCCCGGACGTCTTCGAGGGCGGGTTGGTCGCGATCGCTCCCCTGCAAAAAGCGGCAATTGCGACCCAAGATTTCCGCCTCCGAATAGCCGGTGATCCGCTCGAAGGCGGGGTTGACGTAAATGATCGGATTGTCGGGGAGATTGGGGTCGGTGATGACGATGCCATTTTGGGTGGCGGCGATCGCTTTTTCGAGCAGTTGCCGGCGGTCGTCGGCAACTTGGCGATCGTGCAAATACTTCTCGCTCAAGCGAATCTGCTTTTGCAGGGATTCGTTGTGCTCTTTGAGTTGCTGTTGGAGTTCGTGAATTCGCAGTTGGGTGTTGACCCGAATCAGCACTTCTTCGACGTGAAACGGCTTGGTAATGTAGTCCACCCCCCCCACTTCAAAGCCCGCCACGATCGAATCGATATCGTTGAGGGCGCTCAAAAAAATGATGGGGATGTCGCCAATTTTTTCTTCCGATTTAAAATGCCGGCACAGTTGATAGCCGTCCATCCCCGGCATCCTCACGTCGAGCAGGATCAAATCCGGCAATTTCGCCCGCACCGAATGCAGCGCCATATCGCCGTTGAGGGACTGTCTGACGCGATGTCCCGCCTGACGCAGCAGAGATGACAAAAGGTGCAGGTTCTCGGCCTGATCGTCAACGATTAAAATCTCGGCTTTGGATGTCGCTTGTGGAATGCTATTCATTCTGTTTCCCGAGTGGAGCCGGCCGGCGGACCGCGATCGAGTCCCCCCGCCGACAATTCATGCCCCCCAATCCAACTTCGCCCACAATTCTTCCTTGATTCGATTCAGAATCGATGTCTCATCCAATGATAGGAGAATCCGCCTCACCACTGCTTTCGGGCTGTCTTCCCCCCAGGAGGCACCGTTGGCGAGGTAGGTTTTCGTCACCTGGCCGATGCCGTAGGAGGACACCCCGGCGACGGAGGCCTGGGCAACGGCGACGGACAGGTAGGGGGCGAGGGTGGCCCCGGCCGTGGCCGGGGCGGCGGCTCCCAAGATGCCCTTGAGGGAACTCAGGCCCAAGTGGGCGACCAGTTCGCCGGCGCCGATCCCCCCCATGCCCAGGGCGATTTTTTGGAGCAGCGCCAGGGCGCCCCGTTGGGTCATGGGAATCCCGTAGAGTCGGGAGAGGGTCAGGATTTGGGTGACATCGATCGCGGCCCCGGTGAGCAGGTCGATCGCCGTCAGGGGGTTGAGGGCGACGGCGAGGGCTTTGGCCATCACCCCGTTCCAGATCACCCGCTCGGCGCGTTCGTTGCGAATCTCCATTTTGCGCCGCACCACCTGCTCGTTGACATCCCCGGCGTAGAGCATCGTGTTGAGGGCGACGAGGGATTTGCCCTCCCGATCCAAAATGTCGAGAATTTTCAACTTCAGGTCTTCAATTTGGGGAGCACCCCGGCTCAGTTGGGTGTGAAAACTCCCGTCCGGGCGGCGGACGGCTCGGGCTTCCAATGGGGAGGCGGCGACCATCACGATTTCTTCGGGGGAGAGCAATTCCCGCACCCGTTCGTCCCTAATTTTTTCATAAATTGCCCGCCGGTCGGCTTCCGGGTAGCGATCGATTTTGTTGAACACCAGCAGCATCGGCTTTCCGGCCTCCCGCAACTGGGAGAGGGCTTCGTATTCGACCTGGGTGATGTCCCCGGATATGGCGAACAGCAACAGATCGGCTCCCCGGGCGACCTGGCGGGCCATTTCTTCCCGGGTCTGGCCGTCTACCTCGTCGATGCCGGGGGTGTCGATCAGTTCGACTTGGGACATCCGGTAGGCGATCGGCCCGGAGGCCGTTTCCTCTCCGGCCGGGGGGGCGCAAGGGGGGGCTTGCCAGGACTGGGCTTCGGTGTTGCGGGTGATGCCGTGGGTCGGACCGGTGGCGAACACGTCCCGGCCTAGCAGGGCGTTGAGGATGGAAGATTTGCCCCGCCCCACCATCCCGAACACGGCAATTTGGATGGTGGTTTGCTCCAGCTTGTCCATCATCCCTTCCAAACCGCCGATTTCCGATTCGAGGCCTGCCCGCTCTTCGGCGGTCAAGTCCAGGTGTCCCACCAGATCCCGCAACACGTCGCGGGCCTGCTGGAGGTTCAACTCGGCTTCGATGTCGGCAAAGCTTGAAATTGTCTTGTCGAGTTCTTTATCCAGACTCATGGTTTTGACCGAAAAACGCGCCCGCTCCTCGAGAATCGCTCCTCGGGGGTCGGGAGAACGACAACCCCCTCGGATTGACACTCCCCTCCCTTTAGCGTAGCGGAGGGAGGGGATTCTTGGTTCGTCGGACTTCCGGAACCGAAGCGAATCCATCCCGTCGCTTCCACGATGGCCCCGAGTGTGGCGATCGCACCGACCGCGACGTCACCGCCGCCGGGGTGATTGTCGGCCGCAGACGGGAAGCCGTGGGACACTCGGTCAACGTCTCGACTCCGCCCGACGTTGACCCTGGGCGGAGTCGAAGGGTCAAGATGATGGCCAAGGAGCGACCGAAGAGGTCGTCCTGAAGGGGCGAGGCTTGAACCCCGGGTTTTCGGTCAAACTGTCAAAATCTTTAAGATTGTTGTTGAATTAGGCGTCTTGAAAACCTCCGCGTTTCTGATTGTCCCGATTTTCCCGGGGCCTCGCCTTGTTAACGCGAATGCGACGTCCCATTAATTCGGATCCGTCGAGGGCTTCGATGGCTTGGTTTTCGTCTTCTTCATTCACCATTTCCACAAAGCCAAAGCCCCGGGATCTTCCGGTCTCGCGGTCTGTGGGGATCGTCGTTCGCTTGACCGTCCCATACTTGGAAAAAGCGTCGCTCAATTCATCTGGGGTAACGTCATAAGACAAGTTACCGACGTATATCGACATGGAATGACTCCAACATTAACACGCTTAACAGAACTCAGTTTCGGAGCAATACCTGCCGATACAGAAATGGACGAGAGTTGTGAACAATTCTGTAGCCGATCGCGAAGTACCCAGCCGAACCTGACTCACGCCACTCATTTTACCACAACATTCTGGGGGTGGAACAATTATTTTGACGCCCCCGCGATCGGCTTTTCTTCCCCCCGGGCTTCGGCTTCCCTAGCGGACAAAGGAAAGGTCAACGCTGCCGAAATTTGTGGTCAGACCAACGTTCAAGTTTTCGAGGACTTTGACGAGCCAATGCAGCCCCTCCTGGGACGATGATTCGTAATGGTTAAACAGGACGGCAAACCGCTTTTCTAGGTAGGGTTTGACTTTGCGACAAAGCAACACGATTTTGAGCAGCAAGCTGACGACAATGGTCGGGCCGATATTGGCGATCAGGTCGATCAAGACGAAGTGATGGGGCTTCTGGGGGCTTTCAACCACTAAAAAGTTCAAGAGCTGGGAACAAGTTCTCAACATCAGGAACTCGCTGAAGGGTTCGTCGTCGCTGTGGGGGATGGTGTTTTGTAACTGCTTGTACAGTTTTTCGTTGAATTGGCGATTCAGGTAGCCGGACTCGAAGGAGTTGTGCATCAAGTATTCGTAAAAATCCGACTTGAAAGAACGGAAGGTTTGGTTGGGACTCACCTGGGAGATGAACCCCCGGGCGAGGTCTCGATAGGTGTTGCCCCCCTCGACTTTGCCGACAAATTGCTTGAGGGCAAAAAACAGTTCTCGGTCGTTCAGGAGCGTCGGATTGGCCAGGGGGATTGTCATCTGCTTGGCGACTTCGGGTTGGGTGCGGGCGAGGTTGATGCGGCGCACCTGGTGGAGGGCGTACTGAGACAGTTCGAGTTCAAATTTTCGCTGCTTCTGCGCCTGAATTTGCCGGATCATTTGTTGATGTTCGTAGGGGCTATCCTCACTGAGCAGGCAGTACCGGTACAAATAGGGGTAGCGGGGAATTAAGGTTCTCAGGGGTTCGGCCTGGGTGAGGTGACGGCTCGGTTGCGGGGCTTGACACAACACCTCGGCGAAGCGTTTCAGGGCGTGGTACTGCTCGCTTTCCAAGAAATTCCGCACCAGGTAGGAGAGCCGCTGGGTGCGTCGGGAGTGTAGGTACAGGGATTGGGGGGTGGCCGGGGACACCTCGTCAAACAGGCGGACGAGGCGGTGGATGGCCCGCCGTCGGTGGGGATGGGTGTGCCACCGGTTGATCAGGATGTGGCAGCAGCGGTTGAGTATAAAATTGAACTCCTCTTCGATGTGGGGGGAGCGGAGCAGTTTCTCCATCGCCTGGGCGATGCCCCGGTCGGGGTACCCCGACCCCTGAACGAACAGCAGGCGGAAATGCTCGATCAGGGTGGTTTCGTTTTCCCGTTCGACCCGTTCGAGCCAATGGTCGTACAATTGTTGTTCTTCTGGAGAAATTGGCTGATTATAACGATCCGCCAGTGTTTTTTTCATCGGAGGATACCCGTGTGACCGTAATTGCTTGGCTTGTCCGAAATGGGGGCGCAAAACCCTCGGGGTGTCGGCATCGATTGGACCGCCGTTCCCATTTCCGGGCGACGGGGTGGATGGAAAGGTCGGTCTCTGCTGTCGGTCGGGGAATTTTGATCGACTTTGCCATCATTTTGCACCCCATATTATAATGAACTTTCAGCCTTCAATTGATTCAGAAAACTTGAAATTTTGTCCCGGCAACGGCAAGAATTTCTTTGAACTCGTGAGAGTTCGGGGCATTCACTGCGATTTGATGGTTCTGTCGGACCCCCAATCGATCGCACTTCCGGGACGTTTCGGCTAACCCCGCCGAATCTGGAATCATGATGGCACCCTGGAGTCAAATCTTCAATTTTAAAGGATAATGTCCGAGTCCATCACCCTGACCCGACTGATCCAGATCTTAGCGACAAATCGGGCCGCCTCCTGTGACGTCCCGGGGGATTTACCCGTGATTGGTGTCACCACTGATACCCGCTCCCTGGGGCCGGGAGAGCTGTTTGTCGCCCTGCGGGGGGAGCGATTCGACGGCCACGATTTCGTGGAGGCGGCGATCGCTTCTGGGGCCGCCTGCGCCGTCGTCTGTGAGGAATTCGCCGCCGCCCGCCCGGGGTTGCCGCTGATCCCGGTGGCGGATACTTTAAAAGCCTACCAGACGATCGCCCGCACCTGGCGCGATCGCTTTTCGATTCCCGTCGTCGGCGTGACGGGTTCGGCTGGGAAAACCACCACCAAGGAACTGATCGCGGCGGTGCTGGCCCGACTCGGCGGCGTCCACAAAACCCACGCCAACTACAACAACGAGATCGGTGTCCCCAAAACCCTCCTGGAACTGCGGGAAAACCACGATTTCGCGGTGGTGGAAATGGCGATGCGCGGCCCCGGGGAGATCGCCGAACTGACCCAAATCGCCCGCCCCACGGTGGGGGTGATCGTCAACGTGGGGACGGCCCACATCGGACGCCTGGGGTCTGAAGATGCGATCGCCCGGGCGAAGTGCGAGTTGCTGGCGGAAATGCCGGGGACATCGGTGGCTATCCTCAACGCCGACAACCGCCGCCTGATGGATACGGCGGCTACCGTTTGGTCCGGCACCACCCTCACCTACGGGTTGCAGGGGGGAGACTTGCGGGGGGAATTGATAAATCCCGAAACCATCCGGGTGGAGGGGGTGGAGTTGCCCTTACCTCTGCCGGGAGCTCACAATGCCTCGAATTTTTTGGCGGCGTTGGCCGTCTTTAAAACAATTGTCGGTTTTAATATTCCGCCGGAACAACTTTACGAGCCGCTGCGGAAGGGAGTCGCGGTGCAACTGCCGGACGGACGGGCGAAACGGCATCGCACCGGAGATGATATTGTACTGTTGGATGAAACCTACAACGCGGGTTTGGAGTCCACATTGGCGGCGCTGCAATTGCTCTCGGAAACGCCTGGAAATCGCCGGATCGCCGTGTTGGGGACGATGAAAGAATTGGGGGAGCGATCGCCCGAATTTCACCGGCGGGTGGGTTTGAAAGCCAAAGAATTAAATTTGGACGCTCTATTTATTTTGGCGGATTTTGAGGAGGCCGAGGCGATGGCGGAAGGTGCGGCCGGGTTGCCGTTTATCGACGTGGAAGATATCACCTCGGAGGGGGTTCACGACCGCATGGCCGCCCACCTCCAGGAATTCCTGAAACCGGGCGATCGCGTCTTGCTCAAAGCCTCCAATTCTGTCGGCATGAACCGGGTCGTGGAGGGATTGCTTAACAATTAATCATTAACAATTAACAATTAATAATTGTTTTTTTGCCGCGAAGTAATCCGAACCGAATCAGTCCGGTTTCGTATCCCCGACTCATCAATCCCAGGGAGAGTGCCGCCCGCAGGGTAGAGGGACCGCTGAGAAGCAGTCCGAAAATGGCGGCGGGGTCGAAGGCGGAGTCGATGACGATGTTCCAAAAGGGGGCGACGGCTTTTGACCAGTCCGCCGTCCGGAGATGTTGAAATCCGATGCGGTCGGCGATCGCTTCGTATTCGGGTAAAGCGATGACGTAGGGGAGGGCGTAGACGTCGTAAATTGCCGCCAAATGCCGCCGTTCTTCGTCGGTGAGTTGTCCCGCTGTTCCCCCCAGGGGGCGGTGGCACCAGGTGGCCATCAGGAACGTGCCGCCGGGTTTGAGGACTCGCTGACATTCCCGCAAAAACTGGATTTTGTCGGGCATATGTTCGCCGCTCTCCAGGGACCACACCAGGTCAAAGGATTCGTCCTCGAAGGGCATTTCCAGGGCGTTGGCGACGCGAAACTCGATGTTTTGACTCAATCCGGCTGACCGGGCGCGATCGCTTCCTCGCTGCGCCTGGACGGGGCTGAGGGTGATCCCGGTGGCCGCCGCGCCGAATTTTTCAGCCAGGTAGAGGGTGCTGCCGCCGATGCCGCAACCCACGTCTAAGATGGTTTGGGGGGGGTTCGTGCGATCGAGTCCCCAGTCGAGTAGTTCTTCGATCAGGTCGATTTGGGCCTGCCGCCGTTCTTTTTTGAGATTGCCCTGCGGCCCGTAGTAGCCGTGGTGCATATGTTCTCCCCACACCCGCTCCCACAGTGCAGAAGAGGCATCGTAAAATTGTTGAATCTGTTCGTAGAGGGTTGATGTCATTTTTGTCGCGATCGCACGTTACTCAACGGTCTATTATCTACCCATTGCCCGTTGTCGGCCACCGTCGGTCCCGTTCATCCGGGAACGGCCGGGGAAACGCGGGGACACCAATGGCATTCCAACTTGATCGGAAAAAAACAGAATGAACGGGGAGCGATCGCCCGAAATTGACTACCAATATAATCTCGTCCCATGACTGTACCAAGAACAATTTGCCTGGGTTTTTTAGCCGTCATTGCGATCGGCACATTTTTACTGTGGATGGATGATACCATTTACAACGGCAGTTTGGGAAATCCGGTCACGGCGCTTTTTACGGCGACATCCGCCGTCTGCGTGACGGGGTTATCGGTAGTCGATGTGGGGCAATTTTATTCTTTTTGGGGGCAGCTTTGTTTGCTCGGTTTGGTCGAAATCGGAGCCTTGGGCTACATGACTGCAAACACTGTTTTACTGATGTTAATCGGCCGCAAATTTGGATTGCGGGACAAATTGGCGCTGCAAAAGTCCTTGGACACTGCCGGACTCGGCGGTGTCATGCCCCTGCTCAGATCCATCATCGCCACGATGGCGTTATTTCAACTGACCGGCATCATACTTTTGATGATTGTTTTCGTCCCCGATTGGGGATTGCGACAAGGACTGTGGCTGTCTATTTTTCACAGTATCAACGGATTCAACAATGCCGGATTCAGCTTGTTTCCCAACAGTTTGGTCGCCTACACGACATCCCCGGTTATCAATTTCACGATGAGTTTATTGATCATTTTTGGGGGACTCGGCTATCAGGCGATCATGGAACTCTATCTGTGGTTCAAAAATCAATTCACACGAGATCCGATGAGGCGGGAGTTTTCGATTCACTTTAAAGTTGTCGGCAGCACGACGATTTTCTTATTGTTGGCGGGAACGATCTTATTTTTTGTTACCGAATTCAACAATCCAGAAACCTTGCAAGGCTTGAGTTTTTTCGGAAAAATTCAGGCGGCTTGGTTCCAGTCGGTGACGACCCGGACGGCGGGTTTTAATTCGATTAATGTCGGCGAGATGACCCATGCGGGAATCTTTATCACGATGATCTTGATGTTTATCGGCGCGAGTCCGGGAAGTACGGGAGGGGGGATCAAAACGACGACATCGAGGATATTGGTCAACTGTACGAAAGCCGCCCTCGAAGGCCGAGACGAAGTGCTTTGTTACCAGCGAAAAATTCCGGCAACGTTACTTCTCAAAGCGGTGGGGGTTCTCGTAGGCTCGACTTGCGTGGTTTTTTTTGCTACGCTTTTAATTGTATTGATTCAACCGAAATTGGGATTCGGAAATGTCTTTTTTGAAATCGTTTCTGCATTTGGAACGGTGGGTCTTTCAACGGGAATTACCGGGAGTTTGTCGATTCCGAGTCGGCTGGTGGCGATCGCGACTATGTACGTGGGCCGGGTGGGGGTATTATTATTGATGTCGGCACTTTTGGGCGATCCGAAACCGTCCGCGATCGACTATCCGGAGGAGAATTTATTGGTCGGCTAATCGGGGGTAATTTTCTATGGCCTCTGCTATGATTTTAATCAATCGGAATTAAAACGCAAAATCATGAATCTTTCATCTCTCAATTTTTTCCGAAATCTCAGGGCAGAAAAACAGCAATTTGCGGTGATCGGCTTGGGTCGATTCGGACAGGCTGTTTGCGCGACCCTAAACGGTGCGGGTTACGAAGTTCTGGCAGTGGATCAGGATAAGAAAAAGGTCGATTTGGCGTTGAACGATCGCATCGCCACCCACGCTTTACAACTGGACTCGACGGAGGTTCCGGCGTTGCGGGAAGCGGGGATTATGGAGTTGGATACGGTGATCGTGGCGGTGGGGAGTTTCTTGGCGGAAAGTATCACCACGACCCTTAATTTGAAGGAGGCGGGGGTGGCGAACGTGGTGGCGAAGGCTTCTTCGGAAACCCACGTCAAACTGTTAAAAAAAGTGGGTGCGGATTTGGTGGTTTTTCCGGAACGGCAAATGGGACAGGAATTGGCGCGGCTGCTGACGAAACCACGGCTGTTGGATCAGTTTGAACTTGATCCGGATCATAGTATTGTTGAAATGGTGGTTCCGGACGATTTTGATAATAAAACGATCGCGCAAATCGAACTCCGCAGCAAGTTCGGTTTGAACCTGCTGGCGATTCGCAATGAAAATGATAAGTTGGAGATCAATCCCCTCCCCAACAAGCGGTTGAAGAAGGGGACCGTGATGGTGGTTTTGGGCTCAAATCAAGATATCAACCGACTGCCGGTTTGATCGAACTATTCTTTCCCGGAATTGGGTTGGGGAATCATTTTCCCCAAACTCAGGTCGTCCAAATCGATCCCCTGCAATCCCCGATTTTCCAGTTGATCCAAAACGCGGGTGAACTGAAACCACACTGAACCCGCCATCATCGCCGTGACGGCGGCGGAGAGGCCGTAGGCGATGCGGGTCGGAAAGGGGAACAGTTGCAGGCAGGAGGCGAGAAAGACGCACACTCCGGCGGCGATCGCGACAAACGGCAGCAGCATCCGCGGACCCCGCAATTCGGCGATCGCGCGGGTGGAACGGTTGATTTTCCACTCGTTCACCAGGGTTTTGAGGGTGGCGGCGAAGGGGATGCAGGAGAGGATTCCGGTCGCCAAGCCGGCGAACAGCAAGACATAGGGGGGATCGTACATCACTATTATGCAATCAAAGGGCAATCTGATTGTAGGGCGATCGGGGAAATTTTTCAGCCCAACCGCGATCGCGCGATCGCCCGACTGTTATAGCAACCGCCAGGGTAGTCGGGACATCCGAAAATCCGGAAACCTCCCAATTATGGACTCTCAAGCTTTGCTGATTGCTGAAACCTGACTGCTGATTGCTATATAAAAGTTAGACGATCAGGCGATCGCATATCCGGTATGTTCCCGAACTTCGGGAGGATGAAAAGCGAGGACAATGCGATCTTTCGGAACTCCGGCTGCAACCAGTTCGGGAGTGATGCCATCTTCTATACCATCATAATGAATCCAAATTTTTTCATTGCGAATTTCGGCGTGAACGACGCAGCCATGAACCCGCCGATGGTTTTCCCAGCCTTCGTGTACCAGCATAAAGTGATTGTTGTCTCGGCTGACAACAACATAAGTCCTCACCTCGCCATAGCGATCGGGAATATCGGCATAATATTGGAGAATGTTTTCCAGTAATTTACGCCATTCATCTAGACGTTGATTTGTAGTTTCCATAGTGTTCGATCATTGTCTCAGCTTGCTTTTCGAGAATACGCCGACGTTCATCCAGCGGTAACTTGAGAAAAGCGAGACGTTGTTCGAGTGAGAGAGGTTGTCCCTCGGCGGGTAAAGAAGTGCGATCGCTCTCTTGGACTAGAATAACGACTTCCACGGTTTGCCCGACTGAAAGACTGGGAGTCTCAATTTCTATTTTGTTTCCTGGCAGAACCTTTGCCGTCGAATATAAAGTTGATTTTTTCATGGCCATATTTTTGCGCCACAATTGATGCTTTTAATTTGACACTGTTGATTTTTTGGCGATTTCAAATTAAAGATTTTAAAAGTGGTATTATAATCTAAAAATCGCATCTACTTTACGTCTGAGAATTGCTTTTAAAAGCTCTATCTTTGGGGGCGCGAACTTGGGCAAAAGAATATCTGTAAATGTATCATTTCCATCAAAGTCTATACCTGCGTCTCCTTCTATAGTTGATTTTAGAGACATTTGTGTAGTGCCACTTTCATTCGTCGAGTAGTGCATTATAGCCAAATTAATATTTCGATTTTTGTGATCTGTTATATCCGCTGTTCTCAAGCGTGTAGTCAGTTCAATGTTGTGCAGTAAAGAATCCTGAATAATCCAAATTGTTCGACCATTCCATTTATGGGCTAATGCAGTTTTGGCAAATAACTGAGTTACCATTCGCCCCCAAACTTGACGCTTGTTTATTCCTGGACAGGCGTGTTCAGTGGAAAGTAAAGCATTACGAAACGCATTTTTAATATCTGTAGATTTTTCTGTATTAGAACCGCTGGTGCTGGCAGTCATAACTTCCAGAATGAATAAGTCAGATAAATCCGGAAGAGGAATTAAAGCATCAGCTAAATTTTTATTTATACCTGAAAAATGACCACTTTTCTTCACTATTTTAACAATATTATTTAAGTCGCTTGTAGTTGAACCGGGGAAGCCACCTTGATTCAAAAGAGCATTGACGGATGTCTCGACTAATGGAGCCAAAATATAGTCAAAATGATAGTTAATATCAGCATCTTTTACTTGATGTTTTAAAGAAACTTCTGCCCAACTACCAATTTCTATATTAGACGGTAAACCTGAATTCAGTAGGAGAGAACGTTCGTGTTCCTGTATGGATCGATTGACAGGAGGGGTGCCTTTGCCGTCAAACTTTGCAGCAAATAATCGACGTGGGCAGACTACCCAAACTTCTTCCCCTGCTTGGATTGAGCAAACGCCAGGGATAACTTTTTTTAAATTCTTATCGAAATAACTGGTGAGTGGTTCTTCTCTTGTAAGTTTAATTTTGGTTTGAGAACGGTTGCCACCACCATCGCAAGTTGTACCCATGAATGGACATTGACATGATTTTCGTATCGCTTCTACTTCGGATCTGTGATCGTCTACCGGAAAGCCAAAGAGTTCAAAGATAGTAGGCATAAATCAAGGTCAATTCAGTCAGTATGGTATCTAAGCATTAAGTAATTCTATTTTTTCAGATGGTTCAACAAATTTTTCTTGATTGAGGAATGAAGCGATTTCTTTTGAGATCGCACGAGCAACAGGAGGAGGTACAGAATTGGCGACTTGACGATGCTGATCGAGATGTCTGGCTCTACCGGAACGACCTCGCACTGGTCCTTTGAGTAGATAATCATCGGGGTATCCATGAATCCGCATATATTCACGCGGGGTGAGATATCTGTCTTCAATGGGATGAAAGAAAATTTCTCCACACCTCAAAGTTAATGAAGGCTCTGAGAAAGAAAGCCGGCGAAACTTCGTCGTATCCTTTTTTGTTAGCTTACATCTTTGTTCTGCCGGTAGATGCAATTCTTTAGCCAAGAAAGACCCTTCCGGTACACCATGAATGCGCTTCCGATCGCCCGCAGGTGTAATGTCAATATGGCTGTCTAGAGGCTGATTTTCTCGGTCACACGAAGGGCTATCCAATCCCATCAGTGCTTGGCCAACCGTGACATAATTTTCTAAAGGAAATAACGAAATTTGCGGGTCAGATTTTCTATGAGTGGGTAAAGGAAAATCAAATATTTTTTCTGCTCTTGTGGCGACTATGAAAACTCTTTCTCTAAGTTGAGCTACACCATAATCTGCCGAGTTAATTACTTTAATACTTGACCGATACCCCAATTGCTCAAATTGATGATTAAGCTGTTTGTAAACACCTCCAGAATTTCCGGATTGATCTGAGGCTGTCAATAAACCTTTGACTTGTTCCATGAGGATTACTTTGGGTTTGATAGTCCCAGCAAATCTAATAAATTCAAAAAGTAGAACGCCTCTTTCATCCTCTAAAGAAGTACGTTTTCCAGCTTGCGAAAAGCTTTGACAAGGACTCCCGCCAAAGAGCAAATCTAATTCGCCAACTTGTAAGCCCAAATCTTTCATTAACTGAAATGGCTGAACTTGTCGTATATCCTCCTCAAGAAGAATTGTTTTTAATTTTTCTTTTTTTATGGCGTTGTGTAAAGTTTGACAACAATACGGATCGATTTCGATGCAAGCTAGTATCTCAAAACCAGCTTGACGAATACCGATGTCCATTCCACCTGCACCTGAAAATAAAGATAGAGCAGAAAACATAAAACATAGAGTTAAGGACTGAATCCCAACTGCCTTTCTTAGAGCTGATTTATAAACAAAATATTAAGAAGCCCGAATTGTCTGCCAGCACTGGATTTCAGCAGTCGGAAACTCTTGGAGAGGCTTTTCCGGGAAGTCTCGTCACACAAGGCTTTCAGAGACTTCAAAAATCAGCTTTTAGAAGAGCGTATAGGTCATCGCAATAGTTAAGTGTATCATAATTCCTTAAACCATCTATTGTCAACCACTTCAGGCTAACGCCGATATCAACCCCAACCCGATCGCACCCCCCACCGTCACCCAGACGGCAACCGGCGGGGGGCGAGACATACTATATATATAAGTATGGCCGGCGCCGAAAAGCGCCGACCCGATCGCACCTACCCGATCGCATCCCGGATCGCGTTCTGAGTCATGGCCGCGATCGCCTGATCCGTCGCCTTGGGCAAGTGGTAATATTTCCCCCCCGCCGTCTTCGCCAACTCCTTCGCGAATCCGGTGGAGACGAACTTATTCTCCGTGTCGATCACCAACAGTTGAATCCCCAAACCGCGAATCTTGGCGGCGATATCGAGCAATTCCCCCTTGATGTCCGGCTTTTCGCCCTCCATCATCGGTTCGCCCAGCGATCGCCCCAGGGGAATGTTCCCCCGTCCATCCGTGATCGCCACGATCACCACCTGGCCGATGTCCCCGGACTGCTTCGCGTTCATCCCCACCCGCACGGCTTGGGTCAGGCCGTGGGCCAGGGGAGATCCGCCGCCGCAGGGCATCCGTTCCAACCGCCGTTTCGCCGCCGCAATCGATCGCGTCGGGGGCAACAACACCTCCGCCTGTTCGCCCCGGAACGGGATCAACGCCACCTGGTCCCGACTCTGGTACGCCTCCGTCAGCAGTTGCATCACCGCCCCTTTGGCGGACTGCATCCGGTTTAGGGCCATCGAGCCCGAGGCGTCCACGACGAACACCACCAGGGCGCCGGACTTTCTCGCCAGTCGCTTGGATCGCATATCCCCCTGTTCGACGATCACCCGGCGATCGGGATATCGCAACCGCCGCGATTTCTGATAAGGCGCCGCCGCCCGCAATGTCGCATCCACCGCAATCCGCCGCACTTTCCCTTTCGGCAACATCGGTTTGACGTAGCGGCCGCGATCTTCGGAAAAAATCATGCTGCGGCTGCCGCTTTTGCCCTGGCGGTTCGCCATCTGGGTGAAATACAATACCGTCGGATCGAGCATCACCCCTTCCGGATCGAAGACGAACTCTTCGGGAATGCTATTTTCCTCCGCTTCCGGGGGTTCCTGTTCCTGTTCTTCCTCCTCGTCCTCGTCTTCCGGTTCCGGTTCGTCCTCGCCTTGGGGGGGCGGGGGCGGGGGCGGGGGCGGCGGTTGCTGTTCTTCTTCCGGGGGTTGCTGGACTACCGTCGCCCGGGGGACGATCACCAGTTCCACGGCCCGCCGCAGGTCGTCGGCGTTGACGGTATTGCGTCCGTCCAGGGCGGCGGAGGCCTTCGCCACCCGGACTGCGAACAGTTCGGCCCGGTGCCCGGAAACGCCGCCCCGGATCGCTTCTTCGACTAAATAAAGGATTTGATCGGGTTGGATGGTGACGTCTTTCAACCATTCCCGGGCGAGGAGAATTTGGGTTTTTAAGTTTTCCAGATCTTCGGAATATTGCTGGAGAAATGCTTCGGGGGAATGGGCGTAGTCGAGGGATCGATCGACGGCTTGAACCCGCTGGTCGAGGCTGAGAACCCCGTCGGCGGACAGGGCGATCGCGATCCGGTCTAATAAGTGCGATCGCAGCGGACCTTCCTCCGGATTGTAGGTGGCGATGAAGGTGGGGTTGCAGGGATGTTCAAAACTGATGCCTTCCCGTTCGATCGCATTTCGCCCCTCCGTCAAAACGGTGAGTAACAAATTGGCTACGTTGTCGTCGAGGAGGTTGATTTCATCGACGTAGAGGACGCCCCGATTGGCCGTTGCCAACAAGCCCGGTTGAAAAACGGTTTTGCCCTGTTTGACGGACTGTTCTACGTCCACCGAACCGATGAGGCGATCTTCGGTGACGCCCAGGGGAATTTGGACGAAGGGGGCGGGGATGATTTGGGTGGCGGGTTCTCCGGATTCCCAGTCGGGGGGCAGGTTGGCGATCGCACCTTCGATCACTTCCAGCGGTGGCAGCAGGGCGTGGATTGCCCGGGCCATCACCGATTTGGCCGTCCCCCGCCGTCCGGCGATGACGACGCCGCCCAAGCCCGGATCGACTGCGACCAGCAGGAGGGCGAATTTGATCGCTTCTTGCCCCACCACTGCGGTGAGGGGGAAGCTTGAGGCGGTTGGGGCACTGGGGGGCGCAGGCATGATTTCGGTCTGCTAATGGTCAAATTTTTAGCATACCAGCAAATGACCCGTTCTCGGCATCCACCGGCAAAATGTATCCAAAAATACAGTTTTCTCGTGTAATGGGTTACACCCGTGGGGGGGATCGATCCTCATTCGGGGGGCAGCGATCGCATTCCGGATAAAATTTCTCAAACAGTCTCATTTATTTTTCTAGACTTTTTAAAAAAAATTTGCCCGATTTGTTGACGTTTGGGGGATGATTAACTTATAATAAAAGTAACCAAAAAACAAACAGTCAGCCTAATCCAGCGAAAGTCAAACATCCCTATGTCGTACTTTTCGAGTAAGTGCAGCGGTGATGTTGCTGGAGCGGAGGAACCAAATTTTTTGGGGCTAATCTCGAAAGCTATCTCAGCCAACAACTGGCAGAGATGAAGAGAGGGGCAACTCTCAGCCCTAGCCCGTCAGCTAACTCCGTAGGCATTGAGAGGAGGCTGAAGCGCCAACTTTCTAAGACAATTAGATAGCTTGTCAATTCAGTTTCCTTGGTTGGTATAGGCCTGATTTGTTATACCCACCCTAGATTCTGATCGATTCATCATGACACCCAAAATACCCCTGTCTTTAATTGCGCTGCCGGGACAGGCGACGTGGATCAGCTTTCTGCGGCTAAAAAGCAGTGATTTTATCTTGCTGCCTGTCCTATCCTGCATCACTCTCGTGATTCTGTGGTCGATCGTCCACACGTTCTTAACCACATTGATGCCGACTCCGGCACTCCCGATGTTCGTGAACAATAGTTTGTCTACTTATCGTTTATTTAGAAATTATCAGGAGGTGATCGCCGTAATTTTAAAGTCCGTCGATGTCGCCATGTTATATTGAAAGCAATACAAAGGGGCTTGCCGTGGGCAAAAGAGCGGCTGGCCTCTTTGGCAATTCGAGATAGAAACGGTCGGGTCAAAAACCCCGCAACTGCTTCAGGTCAAGGGTTTCGAGGGATTCTCGCATCATTTTTGACCGCCCCCATCGCCCCCCTTTTTTGATTCTCAATTCTGCGGCCGGCGAGATTTGAGCCGTCAGGATGTAGAATGTTAATCTGTTTTTCATTGATTAGATGGGGACGAATCCCCAATTCCTCGTGCCATGAGACTTATCCGTGCCTTTCTCCCCGGACTGATCGTTGTCATCGAACCTGATATTGCTGCGATCGCCGAATCGCAGTCCGATGTCAGGCGACTCATCGAAACCAACCGATGTCAGCAGTGCGACCTGAGCGAAGCGGACCTGCGGGAGGCTCAATTGAGTGGTGCCGATCTCCTGGGGGCGAACCTGCAAAAGAGCGACCTGCGGGGGGCCCAGTTGAGGGGGGCCGACCTGAGTTCGGCGAACCTGATCGGGGCGGATCTGTCCGGGGCGGACCTGCGGGACGCGAAGCTGCACAGCACGACGCTGCGGGAGGCGGACCTCCGCGACACCGATTTGTCCTGGGCGGATCTGTACCGGGCTTTTTTGGAAGGGGCGAAATTGGACAATGCCAACTTATCCGACGCCAATTTGAACGACGCCAAGTTGGAGGGGGCGACGTTCTGCGGGGCGACGATGCCGGACGGTTCCCCGGGCCGGTGTTAGGGAGACGACCCGCTGACGGCGATGCGGCTCCGAAGTACCGATCGCAACAGCCGCTCCACGCACCGTCTCTCCTTGTCGCTGAGGGAGTCGTTTAAAATCGCTGCCATCAGGCCGTAGGGGTCGGCGAGGGTGAGTTGACCCGTCAAATTGGCTGGGGCAAATCAGTCGCCGAGGGCGGATTGAATCAGGTGGATTTGAGGTGTTATCGATCGAAAATAGACTCGCCATTTATTAGTCTCGGATCGGGGGGGTAGAATTGACCGTGACCCGATGGAATAACGGTTCTGTAGCCGATAGCGACACATCAAAAAATATCAACAATAATGAATTGATCGCCCCCAAATAAACGACCCCAAAATTCTGCCATCGACCCCTATAGTTCTTCGGGTGTTATTATCGACAATGAAAGACCTAGAAACCCTTTATTTTTCATTGGAAAAATTCCTGCAACGTCGCCGTGCAGAGCGACAGATTTTGTCGGCGATCGACCCCAATATTTATCCGGATTTTAGCGGCGAACAAATATTGAATTTATTATTGACATCCCTGCGATCGCTTCCCCTCGGATGGTGGGGGGGAGTCGTCGCAGTCAACCGCCGGCTGATTTGGCAACTGCAATCAAAATTGCCGATGGATGAACCGCAAGAGCGGGCGATCCGGCGCTGGATGCTCGACAGCTTCGACCTTCTCGGTGGCGGATCGCAACAGAACCACGACGGCAGTCGCCCCCGATCCGCCTCGATTTCTCAATCTTTAAACCAGATGAGTTCGGCGGTCTTCTTTCCCCTGCAAGGAGGCGATGGAAATGAACTCTTCGGCCTGCTATTGGCGGGGGCAAATCGGTGGGAAATTTTTGACGGTGAATACCTGCAATTTTTGGAGGCGATCGCCACTTTGGGGGCGGCGGTGATAGCCGAACTGCCCTCCCCGCGATCGGCTCCCCCCCCGACCCTGGAAACGATGATTCAAACCCTTCCGGAAGGCCTTCTCGTCCTGGATGATTCCCGCGCCGTCCGACTGCTGAATTCTGCGGGTCAACGATATCTGGAATTGCTCTCCCAGCCGGCGATCGCGATGCCCCTGACCCACCTCGGCGACCTGCCGATTTCCCAACTGATCGACCAAAAAACAGCCCGCATCGTCGTCGGTAATCCGGCGAGGCGGGTCTGGGAGGCGAGCGCGATCGCCCTCCCTTTTAACCCGCAAAATTATCGGTGGGCGATCGTTCTCCGAGATGTTAGTCATCTCCGGGGGGGGACGGGTCAAATTCCCTGGCAGGCTCAACGCGACCCGCTGACGGGGCTGCTGACTCGCCGCGAATTTGAAGCCGGTTTGGAACGGGTTTGTTTGGACACCAAAAGTAAAAGCGAACCGAAAAGTCATACCCTCTGTTACCTCGACCTGGATCGATTTAAGTCGATTAACGATACCTGCGGTTTTCAAGCCGGAGATGAATTATTAATTCAAATTAGTGCGTTGTTGAAATCTGAAGTTCGCAAAACCGATATCGTCGGACATTTGGGGGGCGATGAATTCGTGATTTTGCTCCACAACTGCCCCCTCGAACAGGGGTTGCAGTTCGCCCACCGTTTGCGGGAGAAAATCGCCAAAAAACAGTTCGCTTGGCAGAATCAACTGCTTCCTATCGGCGCCAGCATCGGTTTAACTGAAATTCTCCCCGATGTCGAAAATGTCGCCAGCGTGATGCGGGCGGCGGATTCCGCCTGTTACGCCGCCAAACAGCAGGGCCGCAATCAGGTTTACGTCCACCAATTCGGGACGGCTGATACTGATTCACAACAGGCGAGTTTGCATTGGATACAACGATTAAATCGGGCGATCGCCGAAGATCGGTTCTGTTTGTACAGCCAAAAAATTGCCCCCACTTCGCCGGAACTTCCCCAGGGGGAACACTACGAGATTTTATTGCGGCTTCTCGACGAAACGGGACAGATTATTCTTCCCCAAGTTTTCATTCCCATCGCGGAACGCTACAACTTGATGCCCGCGATCGACCGCTGGGTAATCCGCAAAGTTTTCCAGTATTTGTCCGGGCGAAAACAGTTTTTGGAAACCTCTGTCCACATCCCGGCCCCCACCCACCCCGCCTGTCTCTACAAAATCAACCTCTCGGGGGCGAGTCTCAACAGTCACGGTCTGTGCGAATTTATCCTGGAACAACTCTATTTTTATAAAATAAATCCCCAGACCATCTGCTTTGAAATTACGGAAACGGTGGCGATTACAAATCTCGTCAAAACTGCCAAAATGATTAATTATTTGAAGGGGTTCGGATTCCGATTTGCGTTGGATGATTTCGGGGCGGGAATGTCTTCTTTTGCCTACCTGAAAAATCTGCCCGTAGACTATATCAAAATAGACGGTCAATTTATCCGCAATATTGTCACCGACACGATGGATGCGGCGATTGTGGAAGCGATTCACCGCTTCAGCCAAGTGATCGGTATGAAAACCATCGCCGAGTTTGTCGAAAATAATGAGATTTTCATGAAAATTCAATCCCTCGGCGTGGATTATGCCCAGGGATTTGCGATCGAGCATCCGGGTCCGTGGATTCACGACCCGGATGCGGATTCGGAGTAGTTTTTGACCGGTCTTTTGCGGCTTTATGGGAAGGGCAAAAAAGAAGTTATGTCCGGTGGAAGACTGACGGGCTTATTGGGGACATATTGGAGGTGCGGTGCGTCCGAGAATCGATGCGTTGGAGGCTGACGGGGGGAGGTGCGATCGCATTTTTTTCCACACCACCGCCGGGATAAATTGGCATCAATAATATTATAGCAGTTAAGGAGATGAACAGGGATTTTTTTTGGCGATCGCGATCGCACTTATCCTGCCAACTCCACACCAGCAGCACCAAACTCAATCCCCATCCCAAACCATCCCCCAAATACAGCCCGATCAGATTCGGAACCACGCATTCGAGTAATTGATAGCACTTTTGTTTATTATTGGTAGTAGTGACGTTCATCGCCGAAACCTGTTTGATGTCTACGGTTCCATCGTGCGATCGCAAAATAATAGATGTAAATTGCCACTAAATATTGAATTTATTCCGAAAATAAATTAAAATAAAACGCGAAATAAATCATATAAAATAAATACAAATAAACCCAAATAGTGGCAAATAAAAGTAAATAAAGATTCGCGCAAAGCCGACATAAAAGAGTCGATTTTATCAAAAACAACCCTTGACAGGCACATAAAATTTCGGCTATAAAAGAAATGGATATAACATTTCCAAAGCCGGGAAGGGACACCGGGAGGCTCAAACCCCGTTCTCCGGCTCCCCCCTTACAAAGGGGGGCTGGGGGGGATTTAGCAGGATTTAGGGGAATCTTCCGTATCTCATAACAAACAAAAACAGTCCTAATCAGCACTCAAAGTCCCCCTTCTCAAGGGGGATTTAGGGGGATCTCCCAGAGTTCATAAAAAACAAAGGAATTTCAAAGTCCCC
>NZ_JAYFER010000545.1:0-19678 GCF_055795065.1 Lyngbya sp. CCY1209 | reverse complement strand
TCAGCCTCGACCCGGAAACCGGAGAAGTCACCTTTACTCCTGACCCCGGTTTTACGGGTATCGGCACGTTTGAATATGTCGTCACCGACCCGGCGGGAAATACCAGCACCACCACGGTGGAGGTGGCGGTCAATCCCGCCCAGAACCTGCCCCCGATCGCCAACCCCGATCGCGCCACGACTCCGGAAGATACTCCCGTCACCATCGACGTGGTGGGGAACGATATCGATGAGGACGGAACCCTCAATCCGGGCAGCCTGACGGTGACGACGGCGCCCGAAAACGGCGAAATTGCTGTCGATCCGGAAACGGGCGATGTCACCTACACCCCCGACCCGGGCTTCAACGGCACCGACAGCTTCATCTACACCATCGAGGATAATGACGGGGAGGTTTCCAACCCCACCTCGGTGACAGTTGGCGTGATTTCAGTGAACGAACCGCCCATCGCCGACAACATCAACGTCGCGATCGCCCCCGGCTCCACCGTCCCTGTCCCCCTCACCGGCAGCGACAGTGACGGCGAAGTGGTCAGCTTCCGCCTAGAGAGCCTCCCCGACCGGGCGGAAGGGTCGCTGCTGCTGAACGGGGAACCCGTCGAGGCCGGCCAAAGCCTGACCCCCGAGGAAGCCTCCCAACTGCAATTCCAGGCGACGGTCAACTTCGACGGCGTCGGCTTCACCTTCAGCGTCACCGACAATGAAGGGGCGACATCCGCCGCCGATGGCACCGTTTCCGCGATCCTTCCCCCCCCCAACGAACCCCCGATCGCCGAGAACATCAACGTTTCCCTGCAACCGGGCGATTCGGCCCCCGTCCCCCTGATGGGCGAAGATCCCGACGGCACGATCGCCAGTTTCACTATCGAAAGTCTCCCCGACCGGGCGGACGGCACCCTGCTCCTCGACGGGCAACCCGTGGAGGTGGGTCAGGTTCTCACCCCGGAACAAGGGATGCTGCTGCGATTCCAAGCCACGGGAGACTTCGACGGCGGGGACTTCACCTACAGCGTCACGGATAACGAAGGAGTCACCTCTATCGCTGAAGCGACGGCAGCTTTGATCCCGCTGCCACTGCCCAACCAGGCACCGACGGCCTTCGATGACTCCGGCGAAACCCCTGCTAACACGCCGATCGCCCTGAATGTCGTCGCCAACGATATCGATCCGGACGGAACCATCGACCCGACCACCATCGATCTCGACCCCGACACTCCGGGATTGCAACAAACCCTCACCCTCGGCGATCGCGGCACCTTAATCGCCGACGACAACGGCCGCGTCACCTTCAACCCCGCCCTGGGTTTCCAAGGCACCGTGAAAGTCCCCTACACCGTGCGGGATGACGACGGGGAGACCTCCAACCCGGCCGAAATTACCATCGAAATTGCCAACGCGGCCCCGACCGCCGTTGACGACAGCGCCCGCACCCCCTTCGATACGCCGGTCACGTTCGACATCACCGACAACGACACCGACCCCGACGGTCAAATCGATCCGGCGACGGTGGATCTCGATCCGAGCACCTTGGCGGCGGACAGCAGTTTCGCGATCGCCTTACAAGGTGAGTTCGAGGTGGATGGGGAGGGCAACCTCACCTTCACCCCCGTCACCGGCTTCAGCGGCACGGTGACGACCCCCTACACCGTCCGAGATGACGACGGCGCCATTTCCAACCGGGCGGAAATCGCGGTGACGGTGGAGCCGTTCGTGGCACCTCCGATCCCCCAAATCCCCTTCTTCGGACCCACGGTTCCCCCGACCGAGCCGGAGCAGCCCCCCGCCGAACCCAACCGCCCCCCCGTGGCGGAACCGGACACCGTAACCACGACGGAAAACGAGCCGCTGACCATTCCGGACTCCGAGTTGCTCCGCAACGATCGCGACCCGGACGGCGACCCGCTACGGATTACCGACGTGGGCAATCCCGACAACGGCACCGTCACCTTCAACCCCGACACCGGCGAGATCGTCTTCGTTCCCGAACCCGGTTTCACGGGTACGGCCACCTTCGAGTACACCGTCACCGATGAAAACGGCAACACCAGCACCGCGCGAGTCGAGGTCAACGTCGGAGAGGGGGAGACCGAGATTCCCCGGGAAGACCCCGACGAAGACACCGACATCCCCCGCCAGGACGGCCCGGATGACTGTAGCTGCCCTCCCCTCCCGGCTTTGACGGGAGTCCCCCTGCCGGTTCCCCCCGAATTGATCCCCCCTCCCGGCTTGATTCCCGTCAATGGCACGCCTTTGAATGACGTTTTGATCGGCGGCAACGCCGACGAAGTTATCCTCGCCTTCGGGGGGAACGATTTCCTACAGGGCAACCTGGGCAACGATTTCCTCGAAGGCGACGCGGGCGACGACATCCTGCTGGCTGGCCAAGATAATCCCCTGTTGCCCCGGGATCTCTTCGGACAGGATTCCCTCGACGGGGGTCCCGGAAATGATTTCCTCTCCGCCAACGAAGCCGACGACATCCTCCGGGCCGGGGACGGAAATGATGTCGCCTACGGCGGTCAGAATGACGATGAAATTTACGGCGAATTGGGGAACGACACCCTGCACGGAGATAATGGCAACGACACCATTATCGGAACCCCCGGCAATCTCACCGTCCCGGCCGGGCAGGACGCGGATGTCCTCTACGGCTATCGCGATAACGACCTGATTCAGGGCGGCCCGGGCAACGATAGCATCTACGGCGGCAAGGGAGACGATTTCTCCTACGGCGGTAAGGATGACGATTGGATGTGGGGCGATTTGGGTGCTGATACCCTCTACGGAGATGACGGAAACGATACCGTCTTCGGAGATACCAACGAGCCCAACCAAGCCTCCCCGGAAGGTCCGGATCTTCTGTGGGGTGGCCTCGGGAACGATTTCCTCAGCGGAAACCGCAACAACGACACTTTGGTCGGCGGCGACGGGGAGGATACCGCTTACGGCGGCCAGGAAGATGATATCGTTTATGGTCTGACCGGAAATGATTTGCTCTATGGTGATTTGGGCAACGACCACGTTTGCGGCGGAGAAGGGGACGATACCCTGTTCGGCGATCGCGACACCCCCACCCCCATCCCAAATATCAGCCTCCAGGACACCCTCAGCGGCGGGGCGGGCGACGATTGGCTCAGTGCCAACGAGGGCCAGGACAAGCTCTGCGGGGGCGAGGATAATGATACCCTGTACGGCGGAAAGGACAACGACACCCTCAAAGGCGACGCCGGGGACGACTGGCTGTTCGGCGACGGGGGAGACGACTCCCTTTCCGGCGGGGCGGGGAGCGATCGCTTCGTCCTGTTTGCCGACGGCGGGACGGACACCGTGGCCGATTTCCTGTCCGGGGTGGATGTCATCGCCCTCGGTGGCGGCATCACCTTCGACCAACTCACCTTCACCCAGGCGGGGACCTCTGCGGTCGTGACCCTGGGTTCCCAGCAGTTGGCGATTCTGGAAGGGGTGCAGGCGACGGCCCTCACCGCCGGCGATTTCACCGCGTTCCCGATCTAAGATCGAGGGGGGCGAACCCCACGGTTTCGATTGGCGATCGGCCGTGGGGGACTCGTCCCCAGGTCAACTCAATGGAGGGCGTCCGTGTTCCAACCTGCCAATTCTCAGAAACGCTTCTTTTCCCTCTTGTTTGGGGCTTTCGCCGGGTTGACCCTGGCGGCTTGGATTCTCCGGGGACTGACCCTGCTGGCGTTTTTGCCGGGCTCGGTCATCTGGCTGCTACTGATACTCGCGATCGCCACCGGAGTCCTGTCTCGGGTGGCCCGGTAGATCCCGGGACTCTCTCCCTTCCGAAAGATAGACGAATTCGGGGCGCTTGCGGTAAAATGATAAATGCCCTAACGCAGAGCATTGCCTTGATTCTACCGAAGCGCCGGTTCGACGGACTCATTTGACCCCGATCGCGGCGCCGTGATTTGTAGAAAGACACTGTTGTGAATCGAATCTTTCCGACATCTCATTTGTATGAATGAGAGGGGGATGTTTTGCGTATCGTCATTAATTTTAGAGAGGTGAAGGATACAACATGACCCAAGTCATTCTGGGTGAAAACGAACAATTAGAATCCGCCCTGCGTCGATTTAAGCGCGAAGTGTCCAAAGCCGGCATCCTGGCCGATGTCCGCAAGAAGCGTCACTTTGAAACCCCTCCAGAAAAACGCAAGCGCAAGGCGATCGCCAACCAGCGTCAGAGACGCGCCTTCCGCAAGAAGCGGATGTTCTAGAGCGCTTCATCCCATTTTCGGGCCGTCCTCCCCCACCCGTTCGCCAGATGCAGGGGGGGGACGGCTATCTTTCGTAGATACGGGGGTGGGATAGCGTGGCAGATCTTTAGAATGGGGAATCGGGAATCCCCAATCCCCAATCCTAAATCCCCAATCCCTCAGACTCCGAAATCGCCGAGGAGTTTGAGGAGCAGGTGCGACAACTGTTTGAGTTTGATGGGTTTGGTGAGATATTCGTCGGCCCCCGCCTGCAAACATTTTTCGCGATCGCTCGTCATCGCCAAAGCGGTGAGGGCGACGACGGGCAGTTGTCGCAAATCCGGATCGCGGCGGATCTCCCGGGTGGCCTCCAAACCGTCCACGACGGGCATTTGGATGTCCATGAGCACCAAATCGGGGCAGTGCGATCGCGCCATGGACACCGCCTCCCGACCGTTGCGGGCCGTTATCAGACGGTAGCCCTTGGCGGTGAGGTAACTCGAAAGGGTAAAAATATTAGCTTCGCTGTCCTCAGCCAACAAAATCAGCGGCGAGGGCCGGCGCGAATTCGGAACCGGGGGGGTCGGACTTCCCGCCGGGCCTTCCAAAACGGAAGTCGGAGATCCCGCATCGAAGCTCTGACGGGGTTCGGCGAAGGAATCCGGACAGGGCAGATAGACCGTAAAACAACTCCCCCGGCCGAGTTCGCTGGTGACGCCGACTTGTCCGCCGTGCAGTTCAGCGATCTGCTTCACCAGAGCCAGTCCGAGTCCCGTCCCGCTGTACTGGCGATTCAAGCTGCTGTCGATTTGGACGAAAGGCCGGAACAGATTTTCCAGGTTTTCCGGGGCAATGCCGATCCCCGTGTCCGTCACCGCAAAACAAATCCGGCGTGGGCCGTCCGACGACCGGCGGACGCTCAAACTCACCCGGCCGCCGTCGGGGGTAAACTTGATCGCGTTACTGAGCAGGTTGATCAACACCTGGCACATCCGGCGGTTGTCGATCTCGATGACCCCATATTCCAGATCGGCGGGGATGTCCGCACTCAGGGCGATCCGTTTTTTGAAGGCCAACTGTCTGACGAAGGTGAGGCCGGTCTGGCAAAGCTCCCGGATCGAAACCTCGTCGATGTTCAACTCCAATTTGCCCGCTTCGATCTTGGAGAGATCCAGGATGTCGTTGATCAGCGACAACAGATGCCTGCCGCTGCTATCCACCGTGGAAATCGCCTGCCGTTGATCGGCGTTCAACTCCCCGAATATCTCTTCTTGAAGCGCCTCCGACATCCCCAAAATGCTGTTGAGGGGGGTGCGGAGTTCGTGGCTCATGCTGGCGAGAAACTCGTCCTTGAGGCGGGTGGCCCGGGCCAGCTCCGCGACGGTCTGCTGCAGCAGAGCCGACCTGTGTTTGCGCTCCGTCACGTCCAAAATCACCCCGTCCCAGATGGTCTCGCCGTCGGCCTGCCGCTCTGGCTGGGAAATGCCCTGAATCCACTTCCGTTCCCCCGCCGGCGTGGTGAATTGCCCTTCCCAGGACCAGGCGCTCAATGTCTCGGCGGAGCGGGCGATGGAGGCCTGCAACGATCGCCGGTCTTCGGGGTCGAACAGGGCGAACACCCGGTCGGCATCCCGCCGCATGGTTTCCACGTCGAGTCCGAAAATTTCGGCGGCGCGATCGCTCATGTAGATGAACTCGTGGGAGCCGTCGGGGCGCAACAGGTACTGGTACAGCGCTCCGGGGATGTTGGCGGCGAGGCGCCCGAAGCGGGCCTCGCTTTGGCGCAGGGCCTTGAACGCCCGCTTCTCGGAGCCGACGTCGCGCACCAAAAACAGCACTTCGTCCTCACCGCAGGGGGCGACCCGCACCTCTTCGTGGCGAAGTTCCCCGCCGATCTCGATTTCCCACTCAAAATTCTGGACGGTTTGGGTGGCCAGAGCGGTTTCGGCGATCCTCAAGTAGGTGGCGGCGATGTCGGGGGGCAGCAGTTCCTCGACCGACCGCCCGATCGCGGTTTCGGGATCGACGAGGTTGCCCACCCGGGGGGAAGGGGCGATGTCCGCGTAGCGCCCGGAGCGGTCGAGGCGGAACACCAAGTCCGGGATCGCCATCAGGGTGGCGCGGGTGCGCGCTTCGCTGCGTTCGAGGGCGTCCTGGAAAGCTCGACGCTCGCTGATGTCGTTGGAGATGCCGCAGATGGCGTAGGGTTCCCCGTCCGGGCCGAACAGGACGAACTTGTTGGAGAGGAAGGTGTAGTTCTTTTCGCCGACGCGGACGGTTTCTTCGCACTGTTGGAAGCGGCGGGCCTCGAGGACGGCGCGGTCGTTTTGCTCGAAACCCTCGGCGATGTCGGGGGGATAAAATTCGCGGTTGGTTTTGCCGATGATGTCTTCCGGGGCGCAGTTAAATAATTCTAGAAAAGCCCGGTTGACCAAAATGTGCCGCCCGGAGAGGTCTTTGACGTAAATGACCGACGGGGCGAAGTTGAGAATCGCCTGCAACTTCTCTTCGCTCTCCCGCAGTTGGGCGGTGCGCTCCCATACCCGGGCCTCCAATTCCCGGTTCAACTCGGCGAGGGACTCGGCGGCCCGCTCCCGCTCCTTGGCCTGGGCGATCGCGGCGGCGGCGGCGTTCAACAGCCCGATTTCCAGGGCGTCCCACCGTTTCACCGAGCGGCAGTTGTCGAACCCGACGAGGCCGAAAAACTCCCGGTTGACAATCAGGGGGAAGATCAGGATGGAGCGGATGCCCTGCGGCTCCAAAATCCGCCGTTCCGACTCGGGGAAGTCGGCGACGTCGCCGTTGACGATCCCCCCGACTTTCAGGAGTTCTTCCCAGCGGGGAAAGTTCTCCCGGTAGCTGAGATTTTGCAGCGCCCGGTTGTCGATTTCGGGGGTGATGCCGGGGGCGCACCATTCGGCCCGCTGGCTCATCAGCAACTGCCCGGTTTCGTCGGCGTGGTTTTCAAAAATGTAGATGCGATCGGCCTCCGTCACCGCCCCCAACAGGTTCAAGATGTGGCGGTAGAGGTGGCGGTCGATTTTTTGGGACACCAAAAGCTGGCGCTGCACGTCCACCAGGGCTCCCAGGTAGCGATCGCGTTTGGCGAGGGCGGTTTCGGCCCGGTCGCGCTCGATGGCGATTTTGGCGATGTCGGCGGCGCGGGTGAGGATCTCCAAATCCCGCCGTTGGGGGGTGCGGCATTCTTTGAAATAGACGGCGAAGGTCGCGAGCACCTCGCCGTTGCCGCCGATCGCCGGGGCGGACCAGCAGGCCTGCAGCCCGTGTTCGAGGGCGAGATGCCGGAAGTCCTGCCAGAGGGGGTCGCCGGAGATGTCGGCGACGATGACGATTTCCCGGCAGAAGGCCGCCGTGCCGCAGGAACCGGCCTGGGGGCCGACGAGCAAACCGTCGAGGGCTTTTGAGTAGGGGTCGGGCAGGTTGGGCGCGGCCCCGTGGCGCAATTTTCCGGAGCGATCGCACAGTAGGATCGAGCCGATCCCCCCCTCGAATTGGGTTTCCACCGCCCGCACCAGGGCATCGAGGATGTCCGGCAGGGGGTCCAGCCGGGCGATCCGCTCCAAGATGGCATTTTGCAGTTGGGACTCCCGCTCGGCCTGTTTGCGGTCGGTGATGTCCAGGTGGGTTCCGGCCATCCGCAGGGGTTTGCCACCGGCGTCCCGCTCCACCACTTTGCCCCGAGCCAGAACCCAGACCCACCGTCCCGAGCGGTGGCGCATCCGAAATTCCCATTCGTGCCGGGGGGTTTCGCCCCGGAAGTGGGAGTCGAGTTGCTTGAAGAGTCCCGGCAGGTCTTCGGGGTGGGTCTGTTCCCGGAATGTCTCGACGGACATGGGTTCCAAGTCTTTCCGGGTGCGGCCGAGGATCTCCGCATAGCGATCGTCGATCTGCACCGCCCCGGTACGGATGTCCCAATCCCAGGTCCCGATCGCCGCCCCCTCCAAGGCCAGTTCCAGGCGTTCCCGGGTGCGCCGCAGTTCTCGATCGGCCCGCAAGGTGGCGGCCCGATTTTCCGCCTCCCGCAGTTCCCGCCGCAGGACCTCTGGCAAACGGGCCAACTTTCCTTTGATCAAAAAATCGTGGGCGCCGGCTTTCATCAACTCCACGGCTGAGGTGTCGCCGATGGTTCCCGACACGACGATGAAGGGGAGGTCGAGGCCGCTTTCTTTGAGGACGGACAGGGCGGCGGGGGCGTCGAATCCCGGCATCCGGTAGTCGGAGACGATCGCATCCCAGGAAGACTCCTCCAGGGCGTCTCGGAGCGCCTCGGCGGTCTGAACCCGCTCCCAGGTCACTTCAAATCCGCCCCGGCGGAGTTCCCGCACGAGCAAGATCGCGTCGTCTTCGACATCTTCGACAATTAACAGGCGGATGGGTTCGCTCATCGGTTAAAGTCTTTCGGGTGAGGGTTCGTTGATCGAGATCCAAAACAATCCCAGATGGCGGACTGCTTCGGCGAAGCGATCAAATTCGACGGGTTTTTGCACGTAGGCGTTGGCGCCGAGGTCGTAACTCTCCGCGATGTCTTCGTCTTCGCTCGAAGACGTGAAGACGACGACGGGCAGGCGGCGGGTGCGCCCTTGAGTCCGGATCTGTCGGAGCACCCCCAGCCCGTCGATTTTGGGCAATTTTAAGTCGAGGAGGACGACCTGTGGGAGGGCCTCCAGATCGCCCAGCAAAGCCAGGGCCTCTTCTCCGTTCCGCGCCACCAGAATTTCGGGGTTGACCTGACATTTGCGGAGCGATCGGATCGTCAGCCGTTCGTCGTCCGGGTTATCCTCGACCAACAGTATTTTTCGGGGTTGAGATGTCATCGACGGGGGTTTGCGAGTCAATTGTAATAGATCGACACGGTATCATGAGTCCAACTTTTCGAGACGACGGCTGAGATTCGGGAAGTCAATTCAACACCCGACTACCGCCCGATCTATTCCCCACAATTTTACGAAAAAATCCACCCAAAGTCAACCCCAATCTTAATCAAAATACGGAAAATTTTTGATAGCAATCAGCCGTCAGCTTTCAGCTTTCAGAAAAAGCCAACCGAACCGGCGAAAAGCAGTTTCGGTTTTTTCAGATATCCCGACCATCCTGGCGATCGCCATTGATATAGCCCTGGGCGATCGTGTGGTTACAGATTCGGGAAAAGGGAGTCGGGAGTCGGGAGTTGGGAGTCGGAGCGAGCGTTTTTACAATTCAGGTCTGTGACGAATCCAGCGCTGACTGCCATAATTTATCATTGTTAATTGTTAATTTTTAATTGTTAATTTTTCTCCCCCATCTGCGTGAGTCTCAATTCCGGGCAAGGTAAAGTAAAATGTCGCCCCCTTTCCGACGGCTCCTTCAGCCCAAACTTTTCCGCCGTGGCGGTGGATAGCCCGCTGGACGATCGCCAAGCCGATGCCGGTTCCGGGAAATTCTTCGGCGTCGTGCAGGCGTTGAAAGACACCAAATAACATCGGGGCATATTTCATGTCAAAACCCGCGCCATTATCCCCGATAAAACAAGTCAGTTTTCCCTCCATCACCCCCAGGCCGAACTCGATCCGCGCCCGGGACGTGTGGCGGGTAAATTTCCAGGCGTTGTGCAGTAAATTGTTGAGGACGACGCCCATCAAAGTCGGGTCAGCCTCGACGGTGACATCGGGGGCGACGGCAAATTCCACGTCGCGATCGGGTTCCGACTCCGCCAGATCGGCGGCGATTTCGGATACCATTTCACTGAGGTTGACCGGATGGTAATTCACCGGCGATCGCGACACCCTCGACAGGCGCAGCAGGTCGTCGATCAACTGTCCCATGCGGTTAATATTGCGCCGGATGCGATGGAAATAATCCCGGCAACCTTCGTCAAATTGGTCGCCGTAGTCCTCCAAAATCGCCTGGCTGAAACCGTCGATCGCCCGCAGCGGTGCCCGCAGGTCGTGGGAGACGGAGTAGGCAAAGGCTTCCAACTCCCGGTTGGAGGCTTCGAGTTGGGCGGTGGCTTGCAGCAGCTTCATTTCAGCCCGCTTGCGGTCAGTGATGTCCAAAATCGTGCCGACGAGCTGGGCCACCCGGCCGCGATCGTCGAAAACCGGCTCGCCCCGGGCTTGGATGTAACTCAAACTGCCGTCAGGGTGGGGGATGCGACATTCGAGGTCGTAGGGTTGGCGGTTCTCCAGAGCTGTGGCGACAACGCGGCGGTGGTAGTCGCGATCGTCAGGGTGGTAGAGTTGGAGCACTTCCTCGTAGGTGGGGGCTCCGGAGGCCGGGTCGAGTCGGAAAATCTGGAACACCTCCTCGGACCAGAAAACTGACTCGGTGGCAATGTCGAATTCCCAACTGCCCAGCTTGGCGATGCGCTGGGCCGCCTGCAGGTGGGCTTGGCTTTTTTTGAGTTGTTCTTCGGTTCGTTTGCGGTCGGTGATGTCGATGTGACAGCCGATCGCCCGCAGGGGGTTGCCCGCCGGGTCCCACTCGATCGCCCGCCCGGAACAGATCACCCACACCGTCGATCCATCCTTGTGACGATATCGGACCTCGTTGTAAAAGGGAATTTCCCCCCGGCTGCGGACATGGCGGTCGAAACTCTCGAACATTCCGGGCAAATCTTCCGGAAAAATCAGCTTTTGCCAGGTGTCGGGGCTGTTGGGGAGTTCGTGGTCTTCGTAGCCGAACATCCGCTTGAAACCCGGACTCAGATATTCCCGGTGGTTGGGGATGTCCCAATCCCAATAGCCGGCCAAAATGATGTCGAGAATATTTTCGAGCAATTGCAGTTCCCGGCGGAGGTTGTCCGCCCGCCGGGGGTCTTCGGCGGGCGGTGGCGGGGGTTCCGCGCCGTTGCGGGAGTGGGGGTGGAGGTGTTGCCAGAGGCGATCGCGGGTGAGCAATCCCACCGGGCGATCGCGATCGTCGAGAAGGGGCAGGTGGCGGACGCCGTACCGCTGCATCAGGGTGATGACAGAAGTGGAGTCCGCACAGTCCGACTCCCGCAGGGTGACGGCGGCGGGTTTCATCACCTCGGAAATCGGCAGGGTATCGAGGTTGTCATTATACGTCGTGTAGAGGGCGGGCAAATCTCCCTCGGTCAAAATGCCCAGCAGCCGGCCATTTTCCACCACCAACGCGCAGCTCGCGGGCGTCGGGGCAGGGCGGGGCGGGGCGAGGCCAGCCATTTGTCGGAGGGCGTCTCCGACCGGGGTTGTCGGGGCGATCTGCAAGAGATCGCGAATGATGACCGACTCCAGCTTTAATTCGGTGAGAAAAGGCATTTTTTGGACTCAAACTGATGAACGGACCCAATAGGTTTGAGCGGGTCGAAGCGCAAGTCAATTATAACCCCAAAAAATCTTGAATCATGGCGGTCAATTGTTTGAGTTTGACGGGTTTGGGTAAATACTCATCGGCGCCGGCTGCCAGACATTTTTCGCGATCGCCGTCCATCGCCAAAGCCGTCAAGGCGACGATGGGCACCCCGGCGAAATTCGGGTGATTGCGGATGCGGCGGATCGCCTCCAAACCGTCCATTTTCGGCATTTGAATGTCCATCAAAATCAAATCGGGGCATTCCGCCTCCACGGCGCGGATGGCCTCTTCCCCGTCCTTGGCGACCGTCACCCGGTAGCCTTTGGCCTGTAAATAACTCGAAAGGGTGAGGGTGTTGGCCTCGTTGTCTTCAGCCAGCAAAATCCGGGGGTTGGCCGCGGCGATTTCATCCGGGGAATTGAGGGACTCCGGCGGTCCGGAAGCGGGCAGTTTGGGGACTCGCATCAAAATGTCGTCGCAGGGGAGGTGGACACTGAACCGCGATCCCTTCCCCATGTCGCTGGCGACGGAGACGTCGCCGCCGTGCAGTTCCACGATCCGTTTCACCAGGGACAGCCCCAACCCGGTCCCCTCGTACTGGCGGTTGAGGGCGCTGTCGATCTGGGTGAAAGGTTTGAAGAGTTTTTCCAGGTGTTCCGGGGAAATGCCGATGCCGGTGTCGGCGACAACGAAGCGGACCGCGCCGGGGGTCTTGGAAGTGTTTTCCCAACTCACTCTCAGGGTGACGGTGCCGCGGTCGGGGGTGAATTTGACGGCGTTGTTGAGCAGGTTGATGAGCACCTGGCGGATGCGGCGCTCGTCGATGACCAGATCGGGCAGGCCGGGGGGGATCTGTACGTCGAGGCGGATGCCTTTTTTGTGGGCCTGCTGCCTGACGAAGGTGAGGCTGGCGCGGCACAGGGGTTCGATCGCGGTGGGGGCGCGATCGAGTTCCATCTGTCCGGCCTCGATTTTGGCCAGGTCGAGGATGTCGTTGATCAGTTCCAGGAGGTGGTGGGCGCTGCCTTCGACGGTTTTCAGGCTCTTTTTTTGGCTGTCGTTCAGGGGGCCGAACACTTCCTCTTGCAAACCCTCGGTCATGCCCAAAATGGCGTTGAGGGGGGTGCGGAGTTCGTGGCTCATATTGGCGAGGAACTCGTCCTTGAGGCGGGTGGCCCGCTGGAGTTCTTCGTTGGTTTTGCGGAGTCGGGCTTCGGTTTCCTTGCGATCGCTGACATCCCGGCAGACGCAGATGAGCAGGTTGTCCTCGGTGAGGGTGAGGGAGAGGTCTTCGGCGAAGGTGCTGCCGTCTTTGCGGGTGGCGGTCGCCTCCCCCTTCCAGGTGCGATCGCGCATCAGCACCGGGAACACCTCTTCCTCGAACCGCCGCAGTTCCTCGGGGGAGTAGAGTTGTCGCCAGCTTTTGCCGAGGAGTTCGCTGGAATCGTAGCCGAACATCGACCCGTGGGCCGGGTTCAAATACTGATAAATCTCGCCGTCGAGGATGGCGATGCCGTCCACCGCCACCTCGATGCTGGCCAACTGCTTGGCGGCCTGCCGTTCGGCGGCCAGCCGGGCGGCTTCGGCTTCCCGCCGGCGGCGGTCGAGGCGGTATCCTTCGATCAAGTTGCTGCAAGTGACCAAAACGGGCTGCAGGTATTCCACCATCGCCCCGTCGTAACCCCCCGGGCGGTTGGCGATGCCCACCATCCCCACCAGGTCGGAGCCGCTGAAAAAGGGCAGGCCCAAAAAGGCGTTCAGGGGCGGGTGCCCGTCCGGAGTCCCCCCCCGCCTGGGGTCTGTGCGGGGGCTGTTGGCGATGACGGGTTCCCCGGTCAAAATCACTGCCCCGAACAGGCTGTTCAGGTTGTCAAATTCCATGCCTTTTTCGTAGTTGTCTTCGTAGAATTTCCGGGTGGCTTCGTCCCAGGCGATGTTGGTGATGCTGTGGGTTTTCAGGTAGGGGACGCCCCGGATTTTCATGAAACTTTCTTCCATCGTCGCCCCTCCGTTTTCCCGGAACAGCACCTCGCCGATGAAGCCATATTCGCTGTCGGTCAACTCCAGCAACCCTTCGAGCAAGTCTTCAAAGATGGTGAGGCGGTTGCCGGCGGTGATGAATTGGGCCTGGGCCCGGCCGATGGTCTGCAGCAGGGCGTTGTTGCGTTGCAGGTCGGTTTCGGCCCGTTTGCGGGCGGTGATGTCGAAGCGGATGGCGAGGTGCTGAAACACCCGCCCTCGGGAGTCCAAAAAGGGGACGATGGTGCTCCCGGTCCAGTAGATTCGGCCGTCTTTGGCGCGGTTGCGGATTTCCCCCCGCCAAATTTGGCCGCCGGAAATGGTCTGCCACAGGTCCCGGAAAAACTCGGGGGGGTGGTATCCGGAGTTGAGGAGGCGGTGGGTGTTGCCGAGCAGTTCCGGGCGGGAGTAGCCGGAAATTTCGCAGAAGCGATCGTTGGCGTAGGTGATGATGCCCTTGGGGTCGGTGATGGCGACGATCGCGGATTCGTCGAGGGCTCGATGGAAGTCCGAGAGTTTCCGCAGGAGTTCCCGGCGGTCTGACTCGGCCCGCTTGCGGTCGGTGATGTCCCGGGCGACCCCCAGGAATCCGCTCACCTCCCCCCGCTCGTCCCGCAGGGCGGTGACGGAGAGCGACACCGGAAAGCGGGTGCCGTCTTTGCGGATGTAGGTCCACTGGCCCTCGTTGGCGCCGAGCCGGGGCTCGACGGTGAAGACTTCAAAGCCGGGGGAAATCTCCCGCCCCAGTTCGGCGGACCGTTTCGCGGCGCAGGAGCGGATTTCTTCGCGGTCGTGGAACGGTTCCGGCGTCATCCGGTTCACCACTTCTTCGGCGCGATATCCCAGCATCCGTTCGGCGCCGGCGTTGAAGGTGAGGATGGTGCCGTCGGTGTCGGTGGAGATGAGCGCGTAGTCCGTCCCGTCCAGGATCGCTTTCTGTAAGCTGCTAATTTCTTGCAGTTCTCGGGTGCGCCGTCGGACTTGGGTTTCCAGGGATTGGTTGAGGTCCTGCAGGGTGAGTTCGGCCTGTTTGCGATCGCCGATATCCGCGATGGTGCCGATGTACCCGATGAGGCGATCGGCGTCGTCGAGTTCGGGGACGACCTGCCCGAACACCCAGATGGCGCTGCTGTCGGGTTTTTGCAGGCGGTATTCTTCCTCGAAGGGGGACTCGGTTTGAACCGTATTTTCCCAGACGGCGAGGACGCGGGAGCGGTCGTCCGGGTGCAGGGAATCGTGCCAGGGATTGCCGATGACTTCGGCGGGGGCGACTCCGGCGATCTGGCAGTAGCGGCCGTTGGCGTAGATGCAGTTTCCCTCTATATCGGTGCGGAAAATCCCCACGGATACGAGGTCGGTGAGGGTGGCGTAGCGCTGTTCGCTCTCTTCGAGGCGGCGCTCGGCCTCCCGCCGCTCCCGGAGTTCGGTTTCCAGGGCTTCGTGGGCGGTGGCCTGAAGTATGGCGATCGCGACCTGGGCGGCCAACTGTCGCATCATCTGGATCTCTTCTTCCGACCAGTCTCGGGGTCCCGAACACTGGTGGATGACGAAGAGTCCCCACAGTCGGGGCGGTTCGGCCACTGCTCCGCCGGGGGGAGACAGCACGACCGGAACCACCAAGTTGGCCCGCACCTGGAATCGCTCCAGCAGTTGCAGGTGGCACTCGGTCAGTCCGGCTTGATAAATGTCGTTGCAGGCGAAAATGCGCCCGTTTTGGTAGGCGTCGATGCCACGTTCCCGAAAGCAAGTCTCCTCGATTTGCTCGTGCAGGCAAGGCTTGCAGGGTTCGGCGACGGATTCGGCCACGATTTTTCCGCCCCAGTCCGGGGCGAATTGGTACAGGGCGATGCGATCGCACTTCAGGAGGTCGCGGACTCGGTCGGCGGTGCGATCGAGGATGTCTGGCAGGCTCAGGGAGGAGCGGATTTCGGTGGTGATCTCGAAGACCAGTTGCTCCCGCCGCCGGGATTGTTCGAGGGCGGCGGTTCGCTCTCGGATCTCCCGTTCCAGTCGGGTGGCTTGATTTTCTAAGAGTTGGACTTTTTCAATTTCGAGTTGAAAGACTTTCTGTTCCAAAACTTCGGCGAGTTTGTAAAGTTCCAGGGGATTGAGGACTCGCAACAAACTGCTCTGGGTGACGATCCCCAGCAATTGACCCTCCGGGCCCGTCACCACCACCCGCCGGATGTGCCGCGAGTTCATCATCTCTTGCACCGCCCACAGGGTATCTTCCGGCCGCACGGAGAAAATGGGGGTACTCATCACCTGCCGCGCCCGACTGGTTTCCAAGTCCAAACCCAGGGCTTGGAACTGCACCAGATCGCGCTCGGTGAGGATGCCGACGGGAATGGGGCCGGTGGCGGTTCCGGTGGTGGCTAACACTACGCAACTGACCGGGCGAGCGGCCATCAGGCGGGCGATTTCGAGCAGGTCGGCGTCTGGGCTGGCCGACACCACCTCCGGGGTCATCACTTCGGCGACGGTCCGCAACCGCAGCAGGTCCGCAGGGCGGATGGCCTGCCGCAGGCTCTCGTGGGTGAGCAAACCCGCCACGCGATCGCGATCGTCGAGGATGGGCAGGTGGCGAATCCGGTGTTTGCGGAGCAGTTCCACGGCGGCAAAAAAATCGTCGAATTCCGACTCCCGCAGGCTGACGACGGCGGTACTCATCGCCTCCCCCACCGTCACTTCCCCCAGGGATTCGCCGCGGGTACTCAGCCGCACCACGTCCCGCTCTGTCAAAATCCCCAGCAGGCGCCCGCCTTCAACCACCAACACGCAGCTCGACCGCGCTTCGAGGTGGGCTTCATCGAGGGGGCCGCTACTTCGGGAAGCGGTGGGACAACTGGCCCGAATTTCACTCATCCGGGCGATCGCGTCCATCACCGTCGCCGTCGGCGACACGACCAACGGTTCTCGGATAATTGCCGCTTTGAGTTCGTCGGGGCTAAACGCCGGTGGGTTTGCGAACATTTAATCTGATTGATCGATTCAAAAGATTTTTGATGTTTCACTCTGTAAGTGTAACTTTAAATCGATGCCGATATCCATTTAATCCGACGAAAAGTCGATGCAAAACTATTGGATTTAAAAAAATCAACCCGATTTTTACGGATGACCCGACCGCCATTTGACGGACGGTTGCTTTTCCCCGGCAGGCGGCGCGGGGTCGTTTCATTTTCGGTTGAAAAAGGGGAGGTCGCCCGTTGTTGGGGGTGACGAGAACAACCAAAGTAAATTTTAAATTATTAATGATTAATTGTCAATTATTAAGGGCCGGATATTCCGGCTATGTTTCGGGGAACAATGAAATAGCACGGCGGACGAGAGGGGTGCGGGCCGCGACGGACTCGCGGCCCAACAGAAGACCGAACATAAAGTTTTTTTTAAAAAATAACATCTCCGGCTGGCTCGATTTATGATGGAACCCATTCCAGGGAGTGGGATGGTAGATTCCCCAAATCGTCGGCGGGTTTTCGACCGGGCAATTTCGGACGCGAGGCCCGACCAGTGGGGGGATGGCGGGGAGAGATAAACGGTCGTGCCGAGGGGTTCGATGGCGGCGATCGGAATTCGGCAAAAACTTAACAAAATTTTAAAAATCTTGACAATTAAACCCCCGAATCTCCGGATTGCACTTCCCCAAAATAATTCTGCATTGGGCATGAAAAATGGCAACAGCATTTTTTGATTTTGAAAACTTCCGAGGAAATAACTTTGCCGCGATCGGAACGGAACAAGGCGTGGAATTCCGAAACGCGATCGCTCTGGTCAGTGTGGACGCGGGGGGGGAAGGCCTGTTCCCGGCGATCGCTCCGACGCCCGGAACTACCGTCTTGTCTTACGCGGAGGGCAGCAATTTTACGCTGGATATCCGGGAATTGGCGCCGGAAGGGATCGCCGGGGGGAGACTCTCGTTTAACTATACCTCCCCCAATGTGGAACACTCGGTAAAAATCTTGGATGGCGATGGGAATTCTTTGGGAACTGCCACCCTATCGAGTACCGCCGGGAGGACGTTTAACGTCTTTTCACCGTTCAGCATTTCCCTCCCCGCCGATGCCGCGACGATTCAAATCGGTTCCCGGGCCACGGAATTGGCGATCGACGATCTCCGCATCTCCGTCGATCCGTTGCTGGTTGCCGAACCCCTCGCCGCCGAGACTCCGGAAAATCTGGAAGGGACGGATCAGCCTGATTTCATCGATGCCGCCACGCGATCGGCGATCGTCTCCCTTCCCGGCGACAGTATAGAAGCCGGTGTCAGATTTGCCGGTGTCAGCGGCCAGAATAACGGAGACGCGACGATTCTGGAGGGGGGCACCGCCATCGAGTTTGTCTCCACGATCGCCTCCGGTGAGGGCCGCTTTGATTATACAGTCCGTTTTAATAACCAGACCGCATTTTCGACCGCCACCGTCACCGTCCCCGAAGTAGGGGCGATCGCGGGTTTGGGCGGAAATGATACCCTCTCCGGAACCCGCGGCGCCGAAACCCTCGACGGCGGTCCGGACAACGACTCGATCCGGGGCCTGACGGGAAACGATACCCTCGACGGCGGTTCGGGTTCGGACTCCCTGTTCGGAGATGGCGACGGGGATCTGATTTTGGGTGGGGCGGATGACGATATCCTCTTCGGTGGCAGTGGAGATGACTCCTTAGAAGGCGGTATCGGCGACGACACCCTCGATGGCGGTATCGGCAACGACACCATGAACGGCGGCGAGGGCGAGGATGTGCTCTTGGGTCGGGTCGGGGCGGATGTGATGAACGGGGATGCCGGGAACGACACCTTACAGGGTGACAAGGACTCGGACACCCTCTCCGGCGGCGAGGATGACGACCTGTTGCTCGGCGGCGCCGCCCCGGACACGCTGTTCGGGGGAATGGGGGACGATTCCCTGTTTGGCGGTCAAGACGATGACTCCCTATTCGGAGATGTCGGCAACGATTCCCTGGTGGGGGATGGTGGAGTCGATACGCTCCAGGGTGGGGAAGGAGAGGATAGTTTTACTTACCTGTCTCCCAAGGATGGGGGCACTGTACCCGATCGCATCCTCGATTTTAACCCCGCCGAAGATGTGTTGGTCTTCAACTCCGAACCTGTGGCAGAGGACGGAACGGGAGGATTTGGGTTATCGGCCGTCTCCTTGGAAACTCAAACCCTGAACCTGGGGCAATTTTTCACCGCCGGCGACTCCTTACCCGCCGACATTCCGGTTCTGATTTACGACAATTTGAGCGGTATTTTGGAGTACGATTTCGACGGCTCCGGGGATGGGGAAGCGATCGCGATCGCCCAATTTGAACCGGATGAAAACGGCAACATTCCAGAGCTTTCGCCGGAGCGAATTTTCCTCGTCAATCCCGTTGACGTGAAGATCCCCGAATTGTCCGAGGTGGTGGCGGAGTCGTTCACTGCAACCACACCCAATTTCATCAACGGTACGGAAGAAAACGACTCCCTTTCCGCCACCGCACCTCAACCGGTCGATATTTCCGTCCTCGACAATGACAGTCCCACCGGGGGGTTGTTCGTCGCGGATATCAGCAATATTAGCGGTGGCGAAGCTGAAGTTATCAATAACACGACGATTAGATTTACCCCCACCATCCCCGCCCCCAGCCGGGGCAGTTTTCTCTACACCGCCAGCGACGGGACGAACTCGGATTTGGCGAGTGTATTTGTCGAGATTATTTCCGTCGAAACGATCAGCGGTTTTGGCGGCAATGATTCTCTCATTGGAGGAGAAGGCAACGAATTTTTGCTGGGGGGTGAAGGGGATGATTCCCTATTTGGAAATCAGGGCGACGACGTGCTGCGTGGGGAAATCGGAAACGATCTGATGTATGGCGGGGCGGACAACGATTCTCTCTTTGGAGAATCGGGCGACGACCAGTTATTCGGTGGCTCAGGTATCGATTTTTTATATGGCGGATTGGGTGTCGATTTTCTCTCCGGTGAAAGTGGAGATGATTTCCTATCCGGAGATCAGGGAAATGATACCCTGCAAGGGGGAGAAGGACGGGATACCTTCGCCTATCTATCTCCGCAACAGGTGGGGGAAGGGCAACAAGATGCGATCGCCGATTTTGAACCGGGAAGCGATGTTATAGTTTTCAACCGCAGTAC
>NZ_JAYFER010000544.1:0-10517 GCF_055795065.1 Lyngbya sp. CCY1209 | reverse complement strand
TCAGCTTCAGGAAGCCGTCCCAAGTCCGACAGAATCGGGGTTTGATATCAATCGGGATGACAGGATTTGAACCTGCGGCATCCTGCTCCCAAAGCAGGCGCGCTACCAAGCTGCGCTACATCCCGGCTTGTCCTTTCGCTTTTCAGTATACCCCAACCCACACCGATCCGCGAAAAAATTGCACAATTGATCTCAGACGCCCAGTGGGAGCAGTTCCCGGGGAGCGATCGCCTCAGGGCCTTTCGAGTTCATTCCTGCCGTCCGAGACAGAAATGGGCTAGTCTGGATACCAGAACATTCCCTTGATGCCTTCCGGGTCCGGGATAAATCCCAGGTTTCGATAAAAATCGACGACGTGGGGATCGGCGAACAAGGTGATATTACTGATATCATCGCTGCGAAGCTTTTTGATGATGAACCGCATCAGAGCTTTGCCCAAACCCTTGCTCTGGAAATCCGGGTGGACCACCACATCCCATAGGGTGGCGTTGAAGGCGTGATCGGAAGTTGCCCGCGCAAATCCGATCAGGCGTCGCTGGTTTCCCCGCATTTGCCACATGGAAACGACGAGAAAGCTGTGCTGAATGGCCTTTTTGACTTTTCGGAGGGGGCGGCGGGACCAACCCACGGCGTTACAGAGTTCTTCCAACTCATACAAGTCGATGTCCCGGTCCGTACTGAAAAAAATGCGAGAATTCCGACCGGTTGATTTGCGGGTGGCCTGGGACGAAGAAGACTTGCCCTCGACAGCATATTCCTCATATTCCGCCGTCTTGGACATTGAGGTAGAATCTGAACCGCTAAAGAAGTTTTTCCAAAATCCCATGCAGGCGTGGTTAAGGTAGTAGACGTTGAATGACTGTACTAGATAGTATATCTCCCGTACCTTCCCCTCAATTATGGCTCCGGGTTTAAAATCATCGACACTGGACTTGCTGAAGCGCTTCAACCGAGCGTTTCCACAGTTCTATGAGCAATTTGTCAGCAGCGAGATCCAGTTGCAAAATCTCAAATTGGCCTACCAGATCTACAAAACGACCCAGGCGGTGATCGAGGTCAAACCCGAGGGGAGTCGCAGTGCCCTGCACTTCGCCTACCGCAACCAGTCCTTTCTGTTGAGCGATATTTTCGGCGTCCTGGCCGCCTACGGACTCACCATCCACAATCTCAGCCTCTACGGGCAAATCTACCCCCCGATGCTGGTCTTTATCAAGCTGGTGGTGTCTCGGGGGGGCAAGGCGCTGGCCGACAAGACGGCGGACAACGTGTGTCGGGCCGTGCGAGAGGCTTTGGCTGGCCATTTCGAGGTGGAGGAGATGTTGGCTGTCGAGTTCAACCTGGACGCGGGGTTGGAGGATGTGGCCACCGAATTTTACGTCGATCCGGTGTTCCACTTGCCCGCCCTGTTGATCGAAGCGGACAACCAGCCCGGTCTATTCTACAAAGTCATGTACGCGATCTGGCAGGAGGATCTGCTGGTCGTCAACGCCAACTTGCTGGTGTGGCGGGGCCGGACGCGGCTGATTCTCTACCTCCTCGGCCCGAACGAGAGTTTGATCCCGGAGTATTTGGGCCAAAAAATCGCCGAAGGCATCCGACAGCGGTTGATGGGAGAGCGGTTTTGAGAATTGGGGCGGGGGGGCTCCAGGGAGCGGGGGGAACATCCAGACCGCTTGGGAATCAATTCCCGAGGGCGCAAGCCTTGCGCCCCTACAAGCGAAAATCATCTTTAGATGATTGGGGAGTTTGTAGGGTTCAAAAACTGGATCTGATATCACTTGCTTCCTCCGCCTCCTCCGCCCCCTCCGCCCCCTCCGCCCCCTCTCCTCCTTCCGATGTACCCCATTCGGGGTAGGATAGGAGGTATGGGAACGATTGACATCCAGGACGTCAGGCACGTCTACGAGCTGACGGCCCCGACGGAATCTCCCCACGTCCTCGTTTTTGTTCATGGTTGGCTTTTGAGTCGTCGCTACTGGCAACCTGTTATCGATCGCCTGGCGCCTCAGTATCAGTGCTTGTGCTATGACCTGCGGGGATTTGGCGATTCTCAGTTGGTTGGGGGCCAGTTACACCGCTGTGACTACACTCCGGCATCTTACGCCCAGGATCTGGGGACGTTGCTGGACCGGTTGAATATTTCGAGCGCCTGGTTGGTGGGGCATTCTCTGGGGGGGACGATCGCACTCCTGGCCGCGGACAAACTCGGCGATCGCGTCCGGGGGGTCATCTGCGTCAATGCGGGCGGCGGCATTTACCTGAAAGAAGAGTTTGAACGGTTCCGGGCCGCCGGGGAACAAATCGTCCGCTTCCGCCCCCGCTGGCTGTGCCACCTCCCCCTCCTCGATCTGCTCTTTACCCGGGCGCAGGTGGCCCGTCCCGTCGCCCGAAAGTGGGCCCGCCAGCGATTGGTCGATTTTGTGGTCGCCCACCCAGAAGCGGCCCTGGGTGCCCTGCTGGACTCCACCACGGAGGCCGAAGTGCACCGACTCCCCCAGGTGGTCGCCCGACTCCAACAGCCCGTTTATTTTTTGGCGGGAACGTGCGATCGGGTCATGGAACCCCGCTACGTCCGCCACCTGGCCAGCTTCCACGAACTGTTTCAGAACGGACAGGAAAACGTGATCGAACTCCCCGACTGCGGACACCTGGCGATGGTCGAATATCCCGATTTGGTCGCCGCGAGCCTGACGAAAATCGTCGGTCAGCACAAGTGAAGCCCCAGGATCGCCAGATCCCGCTTCACCCCGTCGAGTTCCGCCACCCGGGGCAGGTGCCCCCAGCGCTCGAACCCGAAGCTCTCGAACAGTTTCAGGCTGGGGTCATTGTGGGCGAAAATTAACGCCAGCAGGGTTTCGCAACCGAGATCCGGACCCCGGCCGATCGCCTCTGCGAGGAGTTTTTTGCCGATGCCCCGGCCCTGGTAGTCCGTGTGGATGTAAATGCTCAATTCGGCCGTGGCCGAGTAGGCGGCGCGTTTTTTGAAGGTCTGAAAGCTCAACCACCCGACGATGCGATCGTCTTCTTCCACCACCCACAAGGGCTTTCGGGTAGACTGACATTCTTTGTACCACGTCAGACGACTCTCCACCGAAATCGGTTCTAAATCCGCCGTCGCCATTCGTCCGGGAACGGCGGCATTGTAGATGGCGACAATTTCGGGCAAATCGGTTTCCAGTGCATCGCGAATGTTCATCGACTCTCTCTCAAATTCCCCCCACGCGGTTGATTGGCAGCTTCTACCCATCCGAGGCCACATCCAATTCAATCAATCGAACATTTTAGTTTATATAGAGTTGAAAGAAAGTCCTCAAGGCAAGTTTGAACCCATGTCCGTTTTATTCGTCAACGATGGTGGCAGGGCCGCCGTCAATATCGGCGGACTCAACCCGCCGAGTCGCGCCCAGGTGACGGGGGGAATTGGGGTTCCTCCCATTTTGGCCAATCCGGTCACGGGGGAGGTATTTTTCGATCGCGACGGTTTGGACGTCACCCCCCTGACGGCCCCGGGCGGCGGCATCACCCTGGAGGCGATCCCCCCCACGGGCGATCGCCCCTCCGATGTCGGCATTTCCGACTACGAACCCTTTGAAGTGGATCTCGCCACGGGGGAAATCACCGGGCTGGGAGAAACGGAATATTCCCTATTTCCATTCGTTCAATATCCCGGCGATCACTCTTCTTCCGATTCGGGAAATGATGCTGCAATTGAAGCGATCGGAACGTCGGCCGACGACCCTTTAATTGGCGGTAGCGGAGATGATACTTTGCTGGGTTTGCAGGGGAGCGATCGCATTTCCGGAGGCGGGGGAAATGACAATCTTTTCGGCGGTCGAGATCACGACATTCTCGACGGGGGAGATGGCGACGATATTTTGAGCGGCGATCGCGGTTCGGATACTTTGATCGGCGGTGCGGGTGCGGATGTATTTATTCTATCTGCAACTGCGACAAATCCCGACCCCGCAGCGGCCGATCGCATCCCCGATCTGATCGTCGGAGAAGACCGAATCCGTCTGTCCGGCGGCTTGGAAATTAATTCGATCGACGCGACCGCTTTCACCCTCGGAAGAACGCCCGGAACTCTGATTTTAAATCGAGTGAATGGGGCGGCTTTGGGCTTTTTTGACAATATTGGAGTTGACGATATCTGGGGTGCGATCAGGTGAGAAATCCTCGCCAACTGCCGCTTATCCAATTCTGGGAGATGGTAAATAAGACAGCAGTTGAACTGTGTCAGTGTGAAATAATCGGCAAACTTCCATTTTATAAAAGCCCCCAGAATTGGGGGTTTGGGGGCGAGAAAATGAGCCCATAATTTCCAATTGCTATAGGATGTAATTCAAGAAGCTCAGAAACGGGTGACAGACCGGATTTTTTTGGCTATGCTGGAGAAAATCCGGTTAAATCAGGAGAAAACGGAAATGGAACCGATCGAATGGGGTCTGGCGGCGATCGCGGTTTTGATGGGAAAAAAAGCCTGCGAAACGGTCAGCGAAAGCTTGACAAAAGAAGTGTTTGATGCTACCTACGTTCCAGCGTTTGAAAGCGGAATCCGTCAACCTGTCCGGCGTGTTGCGGGGTGAGGTGGGACAGTTGGGGGAACGGGTGCGCGATCGCCTTCCAGAGCGCTCGCGCACCCCTAGCCCCCATCCCCCCCAACCCCCATCCCCCCCAGCCCCCCTTTGAAAGGGGGGAGTAAGGGGGGAGATAGGGGGGAACTGGAGAACGGGCTCCCCTCGCCCAGAATTGGGAGAGGGGCTGGGGGTGAGGGCGAGAATATCTGAGATAAAAGAATGAAAATAGGATACTTTGGAATTAAGTGTAAACCCACTCAATTCATGGCAAAAAATACTTCTAGAATTCGGGGTACGACTCGGGAAATTGAACAAGCGGCTCGTGACCTGCGAAAACAGTTGACACCAGCCGAAGCGAAATTATGGCAAGCCCTGCGTCGTCGTCAATTAGCCGGACTGAAATTTCGTTGCCAGCATCCGATCGGACGCTTCATTGTTGACTTTTACTGTGCGTCATGCAAGTTGGCGATCGAAGTGGATGGAGAAATTCATACTCAGCAAAAAGATTATGATGAAGCTCGGACAGAGCAACTCGAAGTGTTCGGTTATCAAGTGTTGAGGTTTAGCAACCAAGAAGTTTTGAATAATTTGCCAGCAGTTCTTTCTCGTATTGTCGAAGCTGCATCGAAGTGAAAGTGTCTCAAGCCCCCCTAGCCCCCCCAATTCTGGGGGGAACCGGAAAATGGGCTCCCAATTCTGGGGGGAACCGGAAAATGGGCTCCCCTCGCCCAGGATTGGGAGAGGGGCTGGGGGTGAGGGCCCGAGCGTTCGCGCCCCCCTAGCCCCCATCCCCCCCAACCCCCCTTTGTAAGGGGGGAGATAGGGGGGAACTGGAGAACGGGCTCCCCTCGCCCAGAATTGGGAGAGGGGTTGGGGGTGAGGGCGAGTATCTCAAGCCTCCACTATCAATACAATTCCATCACATCGCCGATCGCCATCCGGGAATGGGCGCCCAGGGTCAGGGGCGAAACGTGACGGCGATCGAAATGTTCGGCGGCGGCACAGGCGATCATCGCCGCGTTGTCGGTACAGTATTTCATCGGCGGAAACAAGACGCGCAAATTGTGTTCGGCGGCAGCTTCCTGCAATAGATGGCGGAGGCGACTGTTCGCGGCCACCCCTCCCCCCACGGCGATGGTGTCCAAGCCGCAATCTCGGGCGCAGGCGATCGCACGCTTGGTTAACCCCCGGGCAACCGTGTCCTGAAAGCTGGCTGCCAGGTCCGCTAGGGGCAGTTCCGCGCCATTTTGGTTCAATTTGTCCACCAGGCGCAAAACGGCTGTCTTCAAGCCGCTGAAGCTGGAGTCGTAGGGGTGGAAGCCGCCGCCGGGTAGAGAGATGCGGCCCTCGGGGAGGGGGAAGGCCTGGGGATCTCCGTCTTTGGCGAGGCGATCGATGACCGGGCCGCCGGGATAGCCCAGATTCAACAGGCGGGCCACCTTGTCGAAGGCCTCCCCCGCCGCGTCGTCCCGGGTCCGGCCGAGGGTTTCGTATTGGCCGCAGTCCAGAACCCGGATCAGGCTGGTGTGGCCCCCGGAAACCAGCAGGCAGAGGAAGGGGGGGTGCAAGTCCGGTTCGCTGAGGTAGGAGGCGTAAATGTGGCCTTCCAGGTGGTGGACACCCAAAAACGGTTTGTTGTGGACGATCGCCAAACTTTTCGCGGCCGTCAGGCCCACCAGCAGCGCCCCCACCAACCCCGGGGCGCAGGTTGCCGCGATCGCGTCAATATTGGGCCAGCCCAATCCCGCCTCTTCCAGGGCGCGATCGATCAGCGGGTTCAGGGTTTCCAGGTGTTGGCGCGAGGCCACTTCCGGCACCACCCCCCCATAGGGGCGGTGGACGGCGATTTGGGAGGCGACGACATTGCTGCAAACGTTACGATTCTTTACAATTGCCGCGCCAGTTTCGTCACAACTTGTTTCAATTGCTAAAACCGTTGCCATTGGCTGATAAATTCTATTGATAGGTTGGGCTACACCTGAGTAGCTTAAACTTTACCAAAAATTGGGTCTGAAGCCTCGCCCCTTCGACTTTGCTCAGGGCAAGCCTTTGAGGGCGATTTGGTGCTAGAGTACCCAAAACGGTAAAGTGCATTCAAAACAACTCGCGGTTGGGCAGACCGTGAAAGCTTGTGGAGGGCTAGGCTACGACCCGGAAGTCGTAAAACTCCAGCTCCCGATGAAGCAAGAATCCCCGTCCCTTTAGGGCAGGGAGTGTCAACAGAGTCAGATGGCTCCCAAGTCCTTAATCCCAACGGATTGTACAAAAAACTTATTGTTTTGTAACAAAAGGAAACAATTCTATGCGACGATTGTTAGCTCTCGTTCTCGCCCTCGGCCTCTGGTTTGGCGGAACTGCTGCGGCATCGGCCTACAACCTGACCCCTTGCTCCGAATCTGCGGCATTTCAGCAGCGGGCTAAACTGTCCGTGTCCCAAAGCGCCAATCCGGAACAGGCCCAGGCTCGATTCGATCGCTATTCCCAAGAACTCTGCGGCAGCGACGGTCTGCCCCACCTGATCGTGGACGGCAGCCTGTCCCACGCGGGTGATTTCCTGATCCCCAGCATCCTGTTCCTGTACATCGCCGGATGGATCGGTTGGGTCGGCCGTTCCTATCTCCAGTACGCCCAAACCGACAAGAAACCCACCGACAAAGAAATCATCATCGACGTTCCCAAAGCCGTCCAACTGATGCTCGGCGGCTTCCTCTGGCCTTTGGCGGCGCTCAAGGAAATGACCACGGGCGAAATGTTTGCCAAAGACGACGAAATTACCGTTTCCCCCCGCTAATTGCGGAGGTGCACGCACCGGGAATGGAGGAGTCAACCTCGAACTCCTCGGGAAATGTTGCGAATCTCGCAGACCTGTTTCCAACCTTTTTTCCGGTCGATTTTTGGGGAACTTTCCCCGACATCCGATCCGATGTTTCTGACTTCAATTAGGAGACTCAATTCATGCAAAGATATTTGTCTAGCGCCCCGGTTTTGGCGGCGATCTGGCTGGTCATCACCGCCGGAATTCTGATCGAATTTAACCGCTTTTTCCCCGATCTCCTCTTCCATCCCCTCTAGGGATTAGGCGATCGCAAATTGGCGCGGAGTCGGAACGATCGCCGAACTCGACCCATCTCGACGGGTCGGGCGAGTCGGTCGGCCCGACTTCGTGTCGCGATAGTTCTCAGCTTTCAGATATCAGCACGAATCAACCGCCCGCGATGCTTGAGATCTGGGGATTTGGCGATCGCCGAACCCCCGCCGCGGTTGCCCAAATTGAACCCGACACCCCTCACATCACGCCACCGTTTCCGAATTGATGAAATCTTACACTGCCGCCGCCATCCAAATGACCAGCCTGCCGGATTTGCACAAAAATCTGGCGGAAGCGGGCGACCTGATCGAACTGGCCATCCATCAGGGGGCCGACCTGATCGGTTTGCCCGAGAATTTTTCATTTATGGGCGAAGAGGAAGATAAACTCGCCCAAGGCGAAGAAATCGCCCGGGAGACGGAAAAATTTTTGAAAACCACGGCCCAACGATATCAAGTAACGCTTTTGGGCGGCGGGTTTCCGGTTCCGAAGGGAGATGGAAAGGTTTGCAATACAGCCCTGTTGGTCGATCCCAACGGCCGGGAGTTGGCCCGATACGAGAAAGTCCATTTATTTGACGTGGACCTGCCCGACGGCAACACTTACTGCGAGTCCACCACGGTGAGGGCCGGGACGGTATTTCCCCCTATTTACGCCTCGGAAGAGTTCGGGCAGTTGGGCCTGTCGGTGTGCTACGACGTGCGGTTTCCCGAGTTGTACCGCCATTTATCCAAACAGGGGGCGGAGGTTTTATTTGTCCCCGCCGCCTTCACCGCCTACACCGGGAAGGACCATTGGGAAGTGTTGCTGAAGGCCCGGGCGATCGAAAATACCTGCTACATCATCGCCCCGGCCCAGACGGGATGTCACTACGGACGCCGCCACACCCACGGCCACGCGATGATTATCGACCCCTGGGGCATGGTTTTGGCCGACGCGGGAGATAAGCCGGGGGTGGCGATCGCGGATATCGAACCCTCCCGCCTACAACAGGTCCGCCGCCAGATGCCCTCCCTGAAACACCGGGTGTTTTGAATTGGGGTGTAGGGTGTAGGGTGTAGGGTGTAGGGTGAAATTTCTCACTCCTGATTTCTGACTCCCATACTTCCGCCCCAAAGGGAAATCTAAAATCTAAAATCTAAAATCTAAAATCCAATCTTCCCCCGCCGTGTCGATCGCACTTTTCGATAAAGTAGACAGGATGAGTTGTGGGGAATGGATGGTTCAATCACTTGCCGGGATGATGGTTCCGGCTGATATCTTTTTATCGTGGGGAGTGCAATTCCCTTCCGTGTTGGCAACCGTGGCCGAGAAAGCCGCCGAAGCCGCCGAAGCGGACGGGACGATGGTGCTGTTGGCGGTCCTCCTGAGTCTGGTCGCCATCTACACCGCCAGCAAAGTCGGCGGGGAATTCTTCAACTGGTTGGGATTTCCGCCGGTTCTGGGGGAACTGGTCGGCGGTGTGGTCATCGGCGTCTCGGCCTTCAACCTGGTGGTGTTTCCGGAGACGGGGGGCAATGCCGACAACTCCCTGATCATGCTGGTTTTGTCGGCGACGGCGGGTTTGGACCCGAGCGTTGCGGAACCGACGTTCGAGGTGCAGAGCGAGGTCGTCTCCATTTTGGCGGAATTGGGCGTGATTGTCCTGCTGTTTGAAATTGGCTTGGAATCGAACATCCGCCAACTTCTGGAAGTGGGGGTTCAGTCCCTGGTGGTGGCGATCGTGGGGGTGGTGGCGCCCTTTGTGGCGGGCACCGTCGGACTGATCGCGGTCTTTCACGTTGCCCCCATCCCGGCCATCTTTGCCGGCGCCGCCCTGACGGCAACGAGTATCGGGATCACGTCCCGAGTCCTGGCGGAAATCGGCCGCCTGTCCTCCAAAGAAGGTCAGATCATCCTCGGGGCGGCGGTGATGGATGACGTCCTGGGGATCATCGTGCTGGCGGTGGTGGCGAGTTTGGCTAAAACCGGCGAGGTGGATGTCACCAATATCATCTTTCTGATTATTAGTGCCAGCGTGTTCCTGGTGGGGGCGATCCTGCTGGGACGCTTCTTTAACGATACGTTCGTGGCCCTGGCCGAACAGTTCCAAACTCGGGGCCGGATCGTGATTCCGGCGTTTATCTTGGCCCTGCTGTTGGCCTACGTCGCGGCGGCGATCGGCCTGGAGGCAATTCTGGGGGCGTTCGCGGCGGGTTTGGTCCTCGACGAGACGGAACCGGGCAAGGAGCTCGAAGAGCTCACCAAGCCCATTTCTGACGTGCTGGTGCCGATCTTTTTCGTGACGGTGGGGACGAAAACTAATTTGTCGGTCCTCAATCCCGCCGTTCCGGAAAACCGGGCCGGACTGGTGATCGCGTCGTTTCTGATCGTGGTGGCGATTCTCGGGAAATTGATCTCCGGCTTCAGCGTGTTCGGGGTGGAGAATATCAACCGGGTCGCGATCGGCGTGGGGATGATTCCCCGGGGCGAGGTCGGTCTGGTCTTCGCCTCCGTCGGTTCGGAGAGCGGCGCCCTGTCCCCTTCCCTGGACGTGGCGATCATTTTGATGGTGATTCTCACCACCTTTTTGGCGCCGCCGCTGCTGCGGGTCGTGTTTCGGGACGAGGAACCCGAAGCGGCGGAACCGGATACCCCGGCGTGAAGTCCGCCAATGTTTAAAGGATTCTGAAGTTCTGTTGGCCGCCCGGTTCGATAATACCGGGCTTTTTTTCTTTTCCGGTGGGGGTCGGGTCGGATACAATGACGGATGCAGTGCGAATGTGGCTCGGCACGAGTCAGCACCCCCGGCTGAAGCACGGGGGCTTCGTGCCCTCCCCTTCAGGTAGCTGACCAGCTTAAGCCTTAACTGG
>NZ_JAYFER010000543.1:0-6343 GCF_055795065.1 Lyngbya sp. CCY1209 | reverse complement strand
GCGATCGACATTGCGCCAGCCGACGCTGCCATCGGGCTCGACAAAATAACAAGCTTGGCCGGTGGTGGGGTCGGCAAAGATGTCCTTCCGGGGTTCGCTGTACAGGTCCCAGCGACTATATTCCGGAGCCCAGCGTGTCCAACAGCCATTTTCTTGGATCGCCCAGAGTCTATTCATAATTCTTTACGTTTTGGGTTGACGAATGAGTGGATCACTCAACGTCAGATTGTACCAGGTTTGGAGCCAGCTTGGATAACTTTTTCAACCCGATCGCGCCGGGGTTAAAATTGACAGTAATGCCAGGTATTTGATCGCAGTTGTCCCCCATTCTCTCTGGTGGCGCTAAAGCGCAACAACGGGGTTAAGCATCGGAGGAATCCGAAGACCGGTTGCGGATAGTTTGGGCGGCGAGGTAAATTTTTGTCCATTCGCCCTGTACTTGGGAGACTTTTAAATGCAATTGTTCGGCGATCGCCTTGATGGAATCTTTCGCTTTCAGGCGGTCGATAATTTGCCGCTGGGTGGGGGTCAAACCGCCCCACAATTCATCCCATTCGGTTTGGGTCAGGCCGAGGCGGTGGGTGGCGAGGGAGGTTCCCAGCCAGTCCGTCACCAGTTCCGGCGCCTGTTTGAGGGTAAAATTGCGGACGGCGTGATAGCCGACTTTTTCCCGAATTCGGTAGACTTGTTTGACGGGCAATTGTAACTTTTCCGCGATCGCTTCTTGGGTGTATCCCTGCAAATAAAGTTCCAGCCAGGTCGCCGCCACGGGATCGACTTTTTCCTTCAAATAAGTGGCGAATTTTGTTTTCACCAACTCCCGCTGAAGTTGCTGGTCGGCGATAAATTCGATGTCTTCGTATTCCGCGATCGCGCGATCGTCGAGGAGGCTGATCGGCTCGTCCCCGTCCCCGACGACGATTTCCTCCGAAACCTGCTTCACCCACTCCCCGCCGGGTACTTGGGTGAGTCCCCCCCGGTGGGAACGACGCAGGTAGTTGACAAATCGATACACCAACAGCGGTTGGTTGCGGACGGGCCGCAGGCAGTATTCCTCCACCGCCGTCAGCAGCAGGGCATTTCGGAGGCGGGAATCGTCGGTGCACTGAGCGATCCAGCGGATTTGTTGTTGCAGGTGGCGATCGCGGTCCAGCATCGCCTGGACGACCTCTTCGAGCACATCCACCACCTGCCGCTGGCGATCGCGACTCGTGGCCACCCAGGTGCGGATCTTCTGGCGCAGGATGGCCAAACTCCCCAACCGCCGCATCAAATTTCGGTAGGCCTGTTCCGGGGAAACGTCCCAGTAGCGCTGTTGCAGAATCCGGTAGCGAAAATTCAACCCCGCCTCGAAGGCGTTTTGGCGGTCGGGTTCCAGGGTTTCCCAGCGATCGGGATGTTCTCCCAACAGCCACCGCACGACACTCTCGCGGGTGTCGGGACTCATTTCGGGATGGTCGGTTTGCAGGCGGTCCCGCCAACGGTTTTCCAGAGTCATGCAATCGCGCGATCGGGTGGACGTTCGGAGGCTCCAGGGGCAACTCCCTCCCGACAATCATACAACAGCCTCCGAGATCCTTCTCGGTCGTGCTATTTGTGTGGGCGATCGCCGGATCGGGATATTTCTGTCAGTAATTGATGGCCCCCGGTAGTCCCCCTTGCCAAGGGGGACGGCGACAGCCGGGGGTTCTTTGAGCGCATTTTCATCGAGAATTGGCATCAGATCCTAATATTAGATGTTGGGCGTGGGCACGTTTTCGCCCCTCCTCGACGCCAAAGGCAACAGCGTCCGGGGGATCAAAGTCTGCGAAGATCTCTCCCGAGATTTCGGCTTGCACCTGTTCAATTTCGCCGAACCGAAACACAATTTGCAGGAATGGTTGGATGGGGGGAGCGTCGATGATTGGTAACAATCGGGCGGTTTTTTCTTCAGTTTAAAAGGCCTTAAATCTGGCAAAATTTGTCAAAAAAAGACCGATCGCCCCGATTGTAGCGATCGCCCGTCAACCGAAACAGTTGCTCCTCCCTCAAACTCCGAATTGGAATGATTGACACGGAAGCGCGATCGGGAAATAATGGCACCGTATCCCGACGGTACGTTTTCTCCTTCAAACTCGAATATCGCGAACCGACAGCGGGGTAAAACCCGCCCGGTTCGGCGTCATCCGAATTGGCGATCGCTCCGATGCGGTGTATTGCGGAACCAACGACGGAAAGTTTCTCGGGGTGAGCCGCTCGGATGCCGATCCGAAAATATTTCAACTCATGGCGAGCAATCCGTCAACGGACTACATGATGCACTTCCACGGCATCGACGTGAGGGGAAATCGCAGGTTTTTTCTTGAAGAAGTTGCCCCCTACGATCCGCGACTTCGACCTTGGTACAAAGTGGCGATCGCGGCGGGACAACCCACTTGGAGTCCGGTCTATTTGGATTTTACAACCAAACTCCCCACCGTCACGGCCAGCATCCCGGTTTATGAAAAGTGGGGATATCGGTTGCTGGGAGTTTGCGGTGCCGACGTTTTGCTGTCGGAAGAGTTGCGACAATTCCTGAACAATTTGCAAATCGGCGAGTCCGGACAGGCGTTCATTTTTCATGGAGCAGATTAACGCCAACAATCGCATCGCAGTTTTGCTGTGTATCGCGGCGGCGATCGTGGCGATCGCGGTCGGAATTTTGACCTCCCGCTGGATTGCCAAACCGATCCGCGACCTGAGTGAAGCCTCCGCGAAAATGAGCGACGGCAAACTCACGCAGACGGTGAAAGCGAAGGGTGTGGAAGAACTCGAAACCTTGGCGCAGTCTTTTAACCGAATGGCGCACCGATTAAATGAATCTTTTGAAACCTTAGAACGAAAAAATGCCGACCTCAAACAAACGGGAGATGCGCTGGCGATCGCGAAGGAACAATTGGAAGCCATTTTAAATGCCGTCCCCGGTTCCATTTCCTGGATCGATTCGGAGGGTCGTTACATCGGGGTCAACGAATATTTGGCGCAGATGCTCAATTTGTCACGGGAGGAAATTATCGGCCGGGAAGTCGGATTTGTCGATAATAGTCCGGAATTTACAACATTTATCCGCCAGTTTCTCGCCAACTCAGAGCCATTTTCTTCCCGGGTCATTGCGATTCGGGTCGGCGATCGCACCCATTACTATTTGATGGCGGCTCGGAAGTACCAGCAAGGAAACGCGGCCGTCACGGTGGGGATCGACATCACCGAACGGAAAAAAGCGGAGGAAGCCTTGCGGATCGCCGAGGAAAATTACCGCAGTATTTTCGAGAACGCTTTGGAGGGGATTTTTCAGTCGAGCGTGGACGGACATTTCATCAGCGTCAACCCGGCGATGGCGCAAATTTACGGCTACGATTCCCCCCAGGAAATGCTTGATCGCGTCACGGCGATCGCCACCCAAATTTATGTCAATCCGGACGATCAACAGGAGTTTAAACGCCGTCTCCAAAGGGATGGTCAAGTCAAAAACTTTGAATATCAAGTTTATCAAAAAGATGGCCGTATCATCTGGATAGAAGAAGATACTCGCTCCGTGCGGGACAGTCAGGGCAACATTCTCTACTACGAAGGGATCATCCAAGACATCAGCCAGCGGAAGCGAGACGAAGAGGACTTGAAGCGACAAATTCAAGAATTAAAAATCGAAATCGACCAGCAGAAGCGGGAAAAAGATGTCGCCGAAATTACGGAAAGTGACTATTTCAAAGAGCTGCAGATGACGGCGGAAAGTCTCCGATTCGACGATGATGATTGGTAGATGCAATCCAAACCACTCCTCGCCCGAATTGAAACCGGACTCGAACGACGTCATCCCCCGTGATCCGGCGGGCGATCGAGAACCGGCGGGAAGATCCACCTCCACGCCGACAAGCCGGGAACCGCCGCTCCAAATTTGAAACCCGCCGGATTCAGGGGGCGATCGCATCGGGGCTCAACGTCGCCCGCAGCGCCCACCGGGCGCGATAGGTGGGGGAGCCGGTGATCTGCGACACACCGATCGCCACCACGCGATCGCAACTGTATTCTAACCTAGCGCACTCAATTTCATCCGTAATTTCACCGAGTCGCCTGATCGCGATCGCTTCCTTTTCCCGCCACATCCGAGATGATTAACACAGACACCTATTCGGAGCAAACATTTGCACTCACCTCTCGTAGCATCTCTCCTGGATTGAGCTAAATCTTCAGGACTATTGTTAAATTGATAGCAAGTTGAGGGGTTGTCTGGGTCAACTCGAACTCGAAAATCCGATCGCAAAATCCTGCGTCGATTGACGGGCAGGCCCGACTTTCCCTTCGGCTATTTGAGAACACGGTTGAATTAAATCGGCAGCTCGAAAGGGCTGTTTTTTTTTGGCGAACGACGCCGTTGCCTCCGTCGTTCGCCTTGACATTACGGAGCTACAAACTTCGAGAGAAGTTTGATATAACTACTTTGATAATAAATTGCCGGTTCGGTGAATTCCCAAGACGCTTGGAACGGATCGTTCTCGTCCAAATAAGCCTTCATGGGAGGTTCGTCAACCTGGGTTTGCAACTCTCCACCACTGTAAAATTGATTGGCACCGCCCGTCAAATAGCCCGGAGCCGGACCGTTGGAAGAGGTCAAAGCATTGTCGTAAATCCCGTCTCCAAACCATTCGTGGTACATTTCATTCGCCGAATTTTCCGCACCGTATTCATACATATTGCTCAGATAAACCATATTGAGCGGGTTGACGCCGTGCAGGTAATGGAGGTGGCTCAAAGCTCGGGCTTCGTAGCTCTCCGAATTTTCCGGGTCAATTTCATACAGCACGGCATCATAATTGGTGTTGCCATAATTGGCTTGAACTTCGTTGCTTCCCCAGTGATATTGGTCGTCCTCCATGTAAGCCCGGTAAGGGGTGAGGGTGGGATTTGAGCCGTAGGATAGCGGGTTGTAAAGAACCATGTCTTGAAAGCGATCGCGCAGTTCGGTTTTGAGGGTTTCATCCGCCTCGGGAAGTCGGGTGTAAAACAGGAGGGCATCCCCTTCAAACGCACGGTATCGCGACCAGGTATAGTCCAGAAAAGGCTGGGTTTTATCGAGGTTTTCGCGGAGGTTATCTTCATATTCCGCCTCTCCCGTGAGGGCAAATAAGTAGCTCGACGCCACCACCGATCGCGCCTCCTGTTCCGCCAAACTCAGATCGGCATCGCCCGCTTTAATTTCCAAGTCGTCAACATCTTCGGTTTTGGGGTTGCTTTGATACCAGTCCCAGGCTGCGATCGCCCGCCGTTGCAACTCTTCGGCGTCGGCTTCCAAGGCGGGAAACTCCTTCAAAACGAGGGCGGCGTGGGCGAACATTCCCGCGGCCGAAATACTGGCGGCGGAAGATTTGGGTCCGTAATATCGGGGGCGATCGTCGAGGCAGGGGCGTTCCGCCGCATTGTTATCGAGGTTTCCCAATTTAATAAATACTCCCCCGTCATCGTCCTGCATTCGCATCAGCCAATCCAACTCAAATTTGATTTCGTCAATCAGGTCGGGAATCTCATTTCCCGATTCCGGAATGTTGAAATCGTCCGTCCAAATTTCCGGGTTTTCAGAGTAAGCCGTCAACAGTTGGTGGACGGGTTTGCTGGCAAATGTCACGTACTTGTTGGTATCTCCCGCGTCGAACCAACCGCCGCGCATATCCCGGGCCAGTTCGGGGTTATCTTTATCGTGGATATATCGCGCTTCCGTATCCTGTCCGGGTCCGAGAAAAGCCGCCCCGTCCGTCCACCTGGGATCGGCGTAGGGTTCTTCTTTGGCAAAGCCGCTGCGCTGATAATAGAAGGTTCGGGTGGCGGCGACGAGAATCTCTCGGTAAACATCTTCGGCGATGTCAAATTCAAACGATCGCTCCCCCGTTTCCGCATCGAAGACGTAGTAGGAACCCGGCGTCGTCACCTCCGAAAAGTCGAACCACCAGGCGCGATCGCCCGATTGAGAATGCACCTGGCCGTCCATCCACTGTGCGATCGTTCCCGAATAAACCATTTCCTCGGAATCTGCATTCCAAATTTCATAGGTCGTTCCGGGAGTGAAATCCTCGTCGCCATTAAACCCGACTTCCGGATCGACAATCACGGCAACCTTGGGATCTTGGGGACGATAACCAAACTGATCGACGATTATGTAATTACCACTTTCCTGAATATCGGCAGTTTCGTCAACTACCGGTTCGGATTCCTCATCGGGAGTATCGGCGACAACGGGAGTTTCCGTTTCCTCATCAGGAGTATCGGCGACAACCGGAGTTTCCGTTTCCTCATCGGCAGTTTCGACGTCCTCATCGGGAGTATCGACGACAAC
>NZ_JAYFER010000542.1:0-35352 GCF_055795065.1 Lyngbya sp. CCY1209 | reverse complement strand
CTCTTAAAGGCATAGTCAATGTGCCTCTACCAACTCCTTTAAGAGAAAATCCTAAAGTTGTTGCTACTTTTGTAAAGGGAGTCGGGTGTAGGGTGTGGGGAGACAAGAGGGACACAGTACCCTCTGCCTCCTCCGCTTCACCGTTGCCTCCGGTTGCCCCTGTTCGGGGGAAAATCAAGGGGGGCGGGAGGCCGTCAAAATCCCATTAATAATACGTTCCCGTTTTCCGATAGTGAACCGCCGTAATTCCTTCGGAGTGGAGCAGATTTCCATTCTCCACCTGGGCGTAAATGACCCAGTGGTCGCCGCACTCCATCCGGTTTTTGACTTCGCACTCCAGATAAGCTAGGGCGTCGTCGAGGATCAAACAGCCGTTCGAGGCTTCCGTCGTGGACAAGTTGGCGAACCGGTCCTCCCCGGGATCGAACCGTTTCATGAAGTGTTTCCGCAGTTGTTTTCCTTCTTCTAAAATATTCAAAACGAAGCGATCGCCGACGTGGGTCATCGATTCCATGGCGCGATCGCGGGCTACGGCCACCGTCAGCCCGGGAGGCGTAAACGTTGCCTGGGATACCCAAGATGCCAACATCCCGCTTTTCACCTCTCCCCGGCCGCAGGACACCACGCACAGGGACCCCACCAGACGCCCCACAGCCTGGGCGGTGCGATCGGCATTCGCGGATTGGGAGCTGGATTTGGGGACGCGAAGCTTCTGGGCACGGCGGAGGGCCTGGACGAAATCGATCGCGGCTTCCTCACAGGTTTGCAGGGTGACATCCGTGGGTTTGAACTTGACGCGGATGGGTTCAAATCCGAATTTGTACCCCGCATCTTTGAGTTTATCTTCCAACAAATCCACCGCTTCACCGCTCCATCCAAAGGAACCGAAAACCCCCGCCAATTTACTCGTCGAAGTGCTATTTAAAACGATCCCCAAAGCGGTTTGAATTTGGGTGGGGGCGTGTCCCCCGAGGGTGGGGGAACCGATGATAAATCCGTCGCACTTCTCGACGGCGGCTTGAATTTCGGTGGACTTGGCGTGTTCGCAATTGATCGATTCCACGGCGACGCCGGATTTTGTCAATCCCCGGGCGATGGCGTTAGCGATGGCAGCCGTATTTCCGTAGGCGGAAGCGTACAGCAGGGCGACATTGAAATCCCGGGATTTCTGATTTTCGCTCCATTCCCGGTACAAATTCGTCAATTCGTGCATCCCGTAGCGCACCATAGGGCCGTGTCCGGTGGCGTAGAATTGGACGGGCGGCAATTCGGCGATTTTATCCAGAATTGAAAGCACTTTTTTCGGCTGGGCGGCGTGGAGGCAGTCGTAATAAAACCGCCGGTCTTCACTATAAACCGACCAGCCTTCATCGAACACCTGGTCGCCGCAGACGTGGGCGCCGAAAAACTTGTCGCTAAATAGGATGTTGGTGCGGGGGTCGTAGGTCAACAACCCGTCCGGCCAGCGGGGGGTGGGGGCGGGGATGAATTGCAGTTGGTGTCCCTTGCCGAGGTCCAACGTTTCCTCGTTTTTGATGGTAAAAATATTTAACGATTGTTCCGGGAAAAATTCTCGCAGCGCCAGGGTTGCCGGGTTCGAGCAGACGAACTTAATTTGGGGGGCGATCTCGAGCAGTGCTTTGATGGTCGCGCCCCGGTTGGCGTTGAAGTGACCCAAGATCACGTAATTCAATTGGGTCAAATCCAGGCGTTCTTTGAGACAGTCGAGGTAGTTTTGGGTGAAGGATTCCCCCGGCGGGTCGATAATCGCCGTCCGCTCTGCTTGGAGCAGATAGCTGTTGGCCGTCGTGCCGCGTTGCAGGGAATATTCGACCTCGAATTTGAGCCGGTCCCAAGTCCGCGATCGCACGACTCTCGTATCTTCTCCGATTAAAAATACTTGTACGTCCCGGGCTTTTGTAACAGTAGTAGACATGGTTTGGATTTATTGTGAAATTGTAAACAAAGTTTTCTATGGCGCAATTTTATCATTCAAGCTCCCCTTAAAAAGGGAGGAGCGGGCGAGATTTCCAGATTTTTGACAAGGCCGGCTCTCCGATTCAATCGTGGATGGCATCCACCCAAAATTGAGTGATGGACTGGCGGGGGATCTCGTGCCAATATTTGGTATCGACAATATCGAATTTTGCCCCCATCCGTGGCAGATCGTTGTCCAGGGATGTGAGAAATTTCCGCGTGAATTCGTCGTCGCCAATTTGAATGAAACTGATGCCGAGATCCTCGTTACTCTCCAACGATTCCGTCACCTCGATAATTGAATTGGCGATCGCCTCTACGGTGTCCGCCTCCTGATAATCGATCACGGCGACCATAATTTCCCCACCTTTCTTGATCTGACCGTCGGCTTTTCGCTGCCAGTAAAATCCTCGCAAAGGTCGCCACGTCCGACTGGGAATATTTGAGAATCATCCCCGACACTTCGTAAATGGTGAACCCGTCGGGGTCGAACTGCTGGCACTGTTTGGCCAAATCGATCAGGGCGGTCTGGGCCTCTATCCACTCTTGATACCACGGATGGGCGCGATCGCGGCTGGCGTGACTGCGGGCGATCAAGATCGTGTAATCCCGGTCTTGAAGTAGTTGGGCAGACATGGTAGAGTTTCTGATTCGACGGGTCGGGAAGCCGAAGTGGAGGGGATGGGGGAGAAATGGCAAGCAACCGGGTTTCTCAAGAAGATCTCGAGTTCACCTCCAACATTCAGATAGAAACCCGGTTTCAGAACCCACTACATCCAATTAACAATTGTCCATTCTCAATTGTCAATTATCAATTAATAGTGGTTGCCCACCTTGCGGTGGTGAACCGCCGGCAGGGCGTCCGGGTCGCTCACCCGTCCGCTTTGCACCGTTGCGTAGACAAGCCAGTGGTCGCTCAACTCCATCCGAGAGGCTACCTCGCATTCCATGTAGGCGAGGGCGTCGGTGAGGATGGGACTGGCGTTTTTGGCGGTTTGGGTTTTCACCCCCTCGAAGCGGTCTGCACCGGGCGGAAACCGCTTCAGGAAATGTTTCATCAAAGCCTGGTAGTTGTTCTCCTCCAGGACGTTGAGTACGAAGGTGTCGCCCACCTGCATCAGGGCCTCGATCGCCCGATCTTTAGCCACTGCGATCGTCAGCCCCAGGGGTTCAAAACTCGCCTGGGACACCCAGGAGGCCAACATGGCGCTGCTGACATCCCCTTTGGTGGCGGTGATGATGTAGAGTCCGCCGCTGATGCGGCCCAAGGCGCGGTCCAGGTCGCTGTCGAGGGCTTTCATCTGTTTGATGGCCTTGTCCCGACCCAGCCACTGTCCCATGTCGGTCCCCGCCTCGTCGCAGAGTTTGTAGGTGTTCTCGCCGGGGGATTCCGCGATGCGGATGGAGGGAAAGGCCTGTTTGACGCCGGCGCCCTTGAATTTAACTTCCAGGGGATAGACGGACAGGTCGTTGCCGCTGCCGGACTCGAACAGCCCGAAGGCCTGCTTTTTGTTGGTGGAGGCCAAAATGGTGCCGATCGCTTCCTCGGCCTGCTCCGCCCCTTCCCCGGAGACGGGAGGCATCCCGATGACCAATCCCGTTGCCATGCTGGCCAGTTCCCGGATTTCCTGGGGGTCAGCCGACCGAATGTCCATCATTTCCACAGCGACGCCGGTCTTGGTGATCCCGTGGGCAATGGCCTGGGAGAGGCGGTCGCTGTAGCCGAAATCGGAATAGTAAAAGACCGCCGCGGTGGTTTCGGCTTTAGACTGTTCCTGGCTCCACTTTTGGTAGCGGCCGGTGAGTTCCTGCACGTTGTGGCGCAGCAGGGGGCCGTGTCCCGTGGCGATGGTGGCGACCGGTCCGAGTTTGTTCATCCGCTTGATGGCGCCGAGGACGGAGCGGGCGTTGGGTGCCATCAGACAGTCGTAGTAGAATCGGAAATCCGCCTCGATCTCCGACAAGTTCTCGTCGTAGGTGAGGTCCGAGCAGTAGTGCATCCCGAAGGCGTCGCAGGTGAACAGGGTTTGAGTCTTGCGGTCGTAGGTAAAAATCGTGTCGGGCCAGTGCAAATTGGGGGCGGAGACGAATTCCAGTTCGTGGCCGTTGCCCAGGTCTAGAGTATCGCCGTTTTTGACCTGGATGCGATCGAAGGGGGCGTGAACCAGATTTTCGAGGAATTGAATGGCGATTTTTGCGCCCACCACCGTCACTTGAGGGGCTAGTTCCAGGAGATCCCGGACCAGACCGCTGTGGTCGGGTTCGGTGTGGCTGATGATGAGATAGTCGATGTCGGCCGGGTCGATGAGTCCCTTGAGGGTGTCGAGGTACAGGTCGCGAAACTTGGCGTGGGACGTGTCAACCAGGGCGGTTTTTTCCCCTCGAATGATGAAGGAGTTGTAGGTCGTGCCGTTTTGCAAGCCGAACTCGATGTCGAAGCGATCGCGGTCCCAATCGAGCGATCGGATCGTCGTGGTGTCTGCGGTGATGTCTCGCACCTCCACCGTCAGCCGACCCGGTTTGACTCGGTCAGTGAGGGCTACCATTCGTGACCTCCCAATGTCTAGCTCATAATGATTTCACTTTACAGGTATTGTGACACGATCGCCCGACTTTGGGTTCTCGAAAATCCTATCACTCTGTTAAGTCCGCCAAAAGATTCAAACCGTCCGGTCGCGGGCGCGACCGGAGAAATGGTTCTGGCGGCGGCGAGGGCGACGGCGGGGATTTCAACTCCCTTTGGTGGCAGTCCAATTGCTGAAGCCGGCGGGTGAAAAATACCTTTTGACTCCGAAAAGTTCTCCCCACCTCCCCACCTCCCCACCTCCCCACCTCCCCGTCTCCCCCTCCCCCCATTCGCCGCACCTTCCCTGTGCATCCGAGAGAAGGAAACGGCCTTCGGTCTTTCGGGGGCGGGGAATATGTCAAAATCGAAGTATCCAGATGAGTCTCGATCGGGAGCCGCCCAGATCGGAGATCAGACATCTTCCCGAGCTCGTTGGGTGCATATTGTTTTGTTGTTGACGCCAGTTGCCCCGTAGCACCGCCTTCAAGGACTCCCGCCATGAAATTGCACAAAAAGACATTGCTAATCATCGGCGCAGCACTCATCAGCCTGATCGTGGTTTTGTACACCACCGCCTCATTTATCCTGATCCACAATTTCCACAACCTCGAAACCGAATCGGTGCATCAAGACGTGGTGCGGGCGATGGAAGCCTTGGAGGACGACCTGAGTACCTTGGACGCGATCGCCCAGGATCACGCCAAATGGGACGACACCTACGCCTTCATCGACCGACACGACAGCCACTATGTGCGATCGAACCTGGTCAACACCACCTTTATCGACCTGAAACTCAACCTCTTCGTGCTGGCCGACGCCCGGGGCGAAATCGCCTTCGGCAAAGGATTCGACCTCGACGCCGGCGAAGAAGTCCCCATTCCCGAGAGTCTGTTGCCCCACATTCGACCCGACCGCCTGCTCTTTTCCGACTCCACCCCGCCGTGCCCCGGCGGCGAAGACGCCGCCCCCTGTCCGAAGGTGGGGATTTTGATGTTGCCGGACGGTCCGCTGTTGCTCTCGGCCCGCCCCATCCTCACCAGCATCGCCGCCGGGCCGAGTCGGGGGACGCTGATGATCGGGCGCTATTTAGACTCCAAAGAGATCGAGCGCCTCGCCGAGATCACCCAACTGTCCCTGCACATCGACCCGATCAGTCGGCGAGACCCGGGCGGGAGTCCATGGATCTCGGAGACCGGCTTCGCCGTCACCCCCCTGAACGCCTCCACCATCGTCGGAGATGCTCCCATCTTCGATATTTACAACCGACCCGCCCTGCGCCTGCGAGTCACCGGCGATCGCCCCATCTACCGCCAGGGCCGCACCACCCTGATTTACCTCACCGTCTCCCTGTTCATCGTCGGCATCCTACTGAGTGGTATCACCTTGCTAGTCTTTGAAAAATTGATCCTGACCCGGCTCCTCGCCCTGACCCACCGCGTCAATCAGATCGGCAAAAGTCGCGACCTGTCCATGCGGGTTGCCGTCCCCGAGGGAGAAGACGAACTCTCCGACCTGGGGAAGACCATCAACGAAATGCTCGAAGCCCTGGAACGGGCCAACGTGCAGAGCCGGGATAGCGAGGAACGTTACCGGCTGATGGCCGAACACTCCACGGATTTAATTACCCGCCACGCACGCCGGGGGACGATCCGCTACGCCTCCCCCGCCTGCTACACCCTACTCGGATACGAACCGGAAGAGTTGATCGGACGCCACCCCAGCCAATTCCTCCACCCCGACGACACCGAAGCCCTCGCCAATACCTACGACATCGTCCTCACTCAAAACGTCTCCTACACCCTCACCTACCGCATCCGCCACAAAAACGGGGAATACATCTGGTTTGAAACCACCAGCCGCGCCATCTACGACCCCGACACCGGTGCCGTCCAAGAAATTCTCGGCGTGTCCCGGGACATCAGCGATCGCAAGCAGCGGGAACAGGAACTGCAAGAAAGCGAAGCCTCCATCCGCTCCCTCTACCAAATCACCTCGGCCCGGAATGTGGAGTGGGCCGAGCAACTCCAACAAATTCTGGAATTGGGGTGTCAAAAATTCGGCCTGGAAGTGGGGCTGCTGGCCCGCATTCAAAACCTCGACGCCCCCAACCCGGAATCGGAAATTCAGGCGGTCGTCACCCCCGATGATTCCATCCGACAAGGACAAGTGTTCCAGCTCAATGACAATGCCTTTTGTCTGGCGACGGCGCGGGCGGGAAAACCGCTGATTTTCGAGTCGGTGTTGGTATCGGGACTCCCGAGCGGGGCCGGAGAAGATGGCGGGTTCGAGGTCGAAGCCTACATGGGCATCCCCGTGCAAGTGGACGGCGCCACCTACGGGACCTTGTGTTTTTGGAGCCGCCACCCCCTGAGCGAACCGTTTCGGGCCGTCGATCGCGAGCTGATTAAGCTGATGGCCCAGTGGGTGGGCACGGAGTTGGAACGGCAGCAGACGGCTCGGGATCTCGGCCAGGCCCGGGACGAAGCCCTAGCCGCCACCCGCGCAAAGAGCGAATTTTTGGCGACCATGAGCCACGAGATCCGCACCCCCATGAACGCGGTGATCGGGATGACGGGCCTGCTGCTGGACACGTCGCTGAGTCCCATCCAACAGGATTTCGTCGAAACCATCCGCAGCAGCAGCGATGCCCTCCTGTCCCTAATCAACGATATTTTGGATTTTTCCAAAATCGAGTCCGGGAAGTTGGATCTCGAAACCTTCCCCTTCAGCCTGCGGACCTGCGTCGAAGAATCCATCGATTTGCTGGTCACGAAGGCGGCCGGCAAAAATCTGGAGTTGGGCTACCTGATCGACCCCTCCACCCCCCACCAGGTGGTGGGAGACATGGCGCGAGTCCGGCAAATTTTGGTGAACTTACTCAGCAATGCCGTCAAGTTTACGGCCTCCGGCGATGTGTTGGTGTCCGCCAAGGCGACTCCCCTGTCCCCGGAACGCTACGAAATTCAGTTGTCGGTGAAGGATACGGGCATCGGCATCCCGCCGGAGGGCATGGGTCGCCTGTTCAAGTCCTTCAGCCAAGTGGATGCCTCCACCAACCGCCAGTACGGGGGGACGGGGTTGGGTCTGGCGATTAGCAAGCGGTTGGCGGAGATGATGGGGGGCCGGATGTGGGTGACGAGCCACAATGCGATCGGTGGCGACCCCCCCGAAGGTTGGGAGTTTGCGGGCTACCCGTCGGTGGGGTCTACGTTTTATTTCTCCATCGTCGTCGAGTCGAGTCTGAACGTGTTGCCGGAGTGGAGTCACACTTCGGAACTGACGGGCAAGCGGTTGTTGCTCCTGTGTACCCACCCCACCAGCGGCCAAATTTTGACCGCCAATGTCCGGGCTTGGGGTTTGGCGGTGGAGGCGGCCGAAACTCCGACCCGGGCGCTGGAGTGGCTGGGGGCGGGCACAGAGTTCGACGCGGCGATCGTGGAAGTGCCGGCCGACGGCGGGGACGGGTCGGATGTCGTCCGGGAGATCCGCCGGTCGCCGGCTGGCCGAAAGTTGCCCCTGGTGATGCTGACGTCGGTGGGGCGACAAAATTTGAACCGCTCCGAGTTCGGGGAGTTCGTCGCATTTTTGAGCAAGCCCATCAAGCAGTCGCCGCTCTACAATATCCTAGTGAATGTCTTGTGCGGGGAACCGTTGAAGATGAACCAGTGGAGCGGGTCTCCGATGCGATCGCCCCAGGACATCCCCCTGCTGGCCGAACAACTGCCCCTGCGGATCTTGCTGGCCGAGGACCACCTGGTCAACCAGAAGGTGGCCCTGCAAATTTTGCGGCGGATGGGCTACCGGGCGGACGTGGCGGGGAACGGTCTGGAGGTACTCGAAGCCCTGCAACGACAGCCCTACGACGTGATTTTGATGGATATGCAGATGCCGATCATGGACGGGTTGGAGGCGGCGCGGCAGATTCAAAAACGCTACGGCGACAGTGAGAAGGCTCGCGCCCGACGTCCGCGCATCATCGCGGTGACGGCTAACGCCATGGAGAGCGATCGCGCCGAGTGCATGGAGGCGGGGATGGACGACTACATCAGCAAGCCCATCCGCATGGAGCGGTTGGTGAAGGTGCTCGGAAAATGTCGGCCCGTCGTTTCCGATCTGGATTTGGGCGCGGCCGCGGCTCCCAAAGACGGCGACGACAATGGCAAATCCTGCCCCGTTCTCGACCCGGGCGTCGTCGAAGGGTTGCGGGACATCGAGGCCCTCGAAGAGGTGGTGGAAATGTACCTCGAAAGCGCCCCCGAACTGTTGCGGGCGATCGACGTGGCTCTCAAACAGGCTGACGCCGCGGCCCTCAAACAGGCGGCTCACTCCCTCAAATCCATCAGCGGCACCTTGGGCGCCTTCGGGTTGTCGGAGTTGTGTCTGAAACTGGAAATGATCGGCCGCCGGGGTGTAGATGCCGGAACCCCGATCCCTGAAACGGAGGCGCGGGGGATTTACGATCGGGTGGAGGTGGAGTTGAAACGGGTCGAGTCGGCGCTGAAAGTGGAAGTCCGATCCTAAAAATTGACAATTGTCAATGATCAATTAATTTTTTCCCCGAACGCCCTTTTTGCGGCTGGGTTTGTTTCTCAAACCGCTCCAGCCGATGGTGACGTAGCAACTGGCCAGGAGCAAACTGCCCAAACCCACCCGCACGCCGGACTTGAAGGTGCCGAGTTTGGAGCGCTGTTCCGCTTTCAGGCGCCGGTCCTCGATTTCTTGTTTGAGCTGTTCCCCGATCGCGTCGGTTTGCAGTTCCAGGGCTTTGGGGTTTTCTCGGAACTGTTCGAGGCGGGTGAGTTGATCTTCGGTGAGTTGCTGCTCTCGAACGTAGTCTTCCAACCGCCGGCTATTTTGAAGCAGGGTTGCCATCTGATTTTGCTGCTGTTCGAGCCGTTCCGCCAACTGGGCCTGGGCGGTCGCGGCGTCCTCGTTGATTTTCTCGATGGTCTGGTTGCTGGCCGCGATCGCCGTGCTGACGTGGAGGGGGATCAGCAACAGGTAGATGACACCCAGAAAGCCGGAAATCAGGTAGACCCAAAATTTCAGGTCGTTGAACCCGACTTTCGGCTTCTCCGGCCCGACTCCGGCCACTTCCTCCAACCCGTAGGCGCAGAACATCAGGGCGATCGCCAAGATGGGAATCACGCCCTGTTCTACCATCTGAGTCGTGAAGTTGAGCTGCCATCTGACATCGCCGAAGTTGGGCGGCACGAAGAGTAAAATGTAGTTGATCAGGGCAAAAAAGAATAAAATCACCCCGGCCAGCTTCAGAAATCCGGCGGCCTGAGAAGGAATTTTGCTCTGGGATGTTCCTTTCATAACCAATCGCGTTGTGTGTTTTGACTGAGATGACCCCATTCTATCCGGAGTCGAGTTTCAAGTCGGATTGAGATGAGATCGACTCCCGACCCTTTTCCGTCGGAGATTGCCCGCCCCGCTTGTCGCGGTCGCTCCCCGGGGAATCGTCCGGGAAATTGCGGAGATTTGCCTTCACTTAAAGTATCAAATAAAACACATCAAAGATTTACATTTTTCCGATATTTGTAAAATTCATTTTACGATAAAACTGTTGACATCTGCAATCCCAAACCGTTAAGATTGACGAAGAATAAAGTCGGCATCCGCTCGGAAAACCCCACCAAAATTTGGGCTTTTTGCGCCCGCGATCGCCGCCGAAAACTGTTAGATTTTGTCCCTATCACACCGGACTTTCGCGACTATGAAAAAAATACTGACAACTCTCACCGGCGTCTCTCTCCTAGTCCTGGGGGGCGGTGTCTCTCCCGCCGCCGCCTTCCCCCCCTGGGCGATGCCCGCGCCGGAACCGGACGAAGAACTGATCTTCAACGGGGAAACCTTGGACGAGCAGCAAACCGATTTGGTCGAAGATGTGGCGGACGTGTTGGGAATTACCGCGACAGACCTGCTCGACGACCCGAATCAAATGGACGGCCTGTTCAGCGGAGACAAGCAGACCGGCAATGAAAATGGCTGGGGGGTGATTGCTTGGCAGGGCTGTCGAGTCAATGCCGACTGCGCCATCCAATCCATCGGGTTGGGTCTGAGCATTCAATGTGCGGCTTCTGGCATGAATCCGGCGGCTTGGGCCGAGTGCGTCAAGGCGAAGAATCAAGATGCCTACTATGAGGCTCTCCAATGCACTTGGCAGGATGCCGACCCCAGCCAAACCTGCGATTTCTTGAGTTCGGTAGACGGCGAGAACACCTACGCCTGCAACCTGGCTGACCCCGCCGCGGCCCTGGGCCGGAGTTCCGTCGAAATGCCGGCCAGTTTGGAAGCGGGTCAATCTCGCGTTTTATCGATCAATTTAATTTAAGATTTCGATCGCCCGGACTGAGTGCCCTCTTTCAGAAGGGGGTATTTTGAGTTCGGCGGAGGCGGGGTGACAATTGGCAAACTGGCGCCGGGGCGATCGCGATCGCGCCGAAGTTGAGGCAGTTCCGGGCGAGTCTCTTTTCAAGATTCGGCATCGAAAATCCCACAATCGAAACAGTGGCATAATTCCCGATCGCCCCCCATTGGGTGGGGAATAGTCTGAAAACATACACCTCAACAGTTCAGACGATTTTGCCATGATGCCACCGATGAAGTTGCCGTTTTTCTCGTTCCTGTACCTCCTCGCCCAAGTTCGCGCCAGTGCCAATATCCTGTTGGTGGAACATTACGACACATTCGCCGACACCCTCGCCATCATTCCGAAGGTTTCCCTGGTTGTGAATGCGATCAAGTTCGCCTGCAGTTGATCTCCTAATTCTCCACCATCACGGTGCGACCGATTTCCGCCGACCGCCTCGCCGCATCTGCCACCGTAAGGGTATAGAGACTCGCTTCCGGAGAAACGTAGAGGGGGGTTCCCTCCACCAGGCGATCGAGGACCATCTGGGTGTCCCGGGCAAATAACCCGCGACGACTGCCGACTTCCAGGGGTTGGGGTGCATCTCCTCGCAATAGTTGCCCACCTGTGGGGGTAAAAATCAGGGTTCCGTTTTCCCCGTAGAGGGTGAAGCAATTTTCGGAGTCCCAGAAGGTTTCACCTTTTCCGTACACCGCCTCGCCGACGGTGCCGCAGGTAAACGTCAACTGGGCGTTGCACAGACAGGATCGGAAGCGATCGCCGTCTGCGTTCCAAAACTGACTGCGGGCGGTGACGGAGGCCACCGGGCCGAAGAGGTCGGTGAACCGATGCAGGCGGGACAAGGCGCCGGCAAAGGGATAGCCGAACAGGGAATGGCGGTAGGTCCAGCGATCGGGGGCGGGGCGCTGGGGGTTGATGGTGCTGTAGCGGGCGTAAAAGACGGGCGCGATGGCGGCGAGGGAGTCTTTGATGGCGTTGTGCAGCCCCCCGAGCAGTTCCAGATGTTCGACGTGGAGGAGCTTGCCCCGGCGTTTGGCTAGGGCGACGCACTCCCGGGCTTCTTCCGGGTCGAGGCTGAGGGGATATTCGACGACAACGTTTTTGTCGCGTTCGAGGGCCGAGCGCACGATCGCCCCGTGGTCGGAATTGATGGTGCTGATGACGATCAGATCTAGGTCGTCCCGGGCCACGAGTTCCGGCCAGCCGGGGACGAATGAGGCTTCAAACTCCTGGCAGAAGGCTTTTGTGGTTTCCGGGGTGTGGCCGGTGACGGCGACCAATTGCGATCGCCGGTCGGAGCGAAAGGTTTGGGCGCGGGTCTTGGCGACGTAGCCGGTTCCCACCAGGCCGACGCGGACGGGAACGGAGGCGGAAGTGCGATCGGAAGAAGGTATGGGAGTCATCTACAAAATCGAGTCAGAGATATGGATGGGGCATTCGGGATCGGACTCCGAGGCGGGCGATCGGCATCCCCCGCACTCGCAATCCCCCAACCGTTTAGAGTACCTGGAGACCCGACACCAGGTATAAGTAATCAGGATGTAATCAGAAAAATTTATAATGAAAACCGTTCAAAATGTGAGCCTCGTAGGTTTTACAACCTCGATTTTTTCCTTTAATATCAGAAAGCGAAGAAAACTGAACGGGTAGGTATCGGGGCTAATATCCCCTTCATATTCCCATAATATTTTCTTATCAATTTGCGAGGATTCTAGAGAGGAGCGCTCAATGGCCACTTACAAAGTCACTCTGATTAACGAAAGCGAAGGCATCAACACCACCATCGACTGCGATGAAGAAACCTACATCCTCGATGCGGCTGAAGAGCAGGGGATCGATCTGCCTTACTCCTGTCGCGCCGGCTCCTGCTCGACCTGTGCCGGCAAGCTGGTCAGCGGCTCCGTGGACCAGGACGAACAGTCTTTCTTGGATGAAGCTCAGGTTGATGCCGGGTACGTCCTGACCTGTATTGCTTACCCCACTTCCGACTGCACCATCGAAACCCATAAAGAAGAAGACCTCTACTAAGGGACGGTCTCCAACTCATTTTCTGAATGTTGTGATTTGAATCCCCCAGCCGCCATCATTGCTGCGGGGGCTTCATTTCGTATCAATTGAAAAAAGAAAGCAAAAAGGAAATAAAAAGCCCAGTCCCATGGGCGAAATATCCGACATCCGGAACGAGTCGCCCCGGCTTTCGATATGCTTTCAATTTCCCCAAAATTGTGGCCGGTTATCTCGATCGCTTTCCGCCCATTGAACCGGGCCGCAACGGCGGATTGGGCGGGGGGATGCGATCGCCGATTTGATCTCAATTCCGACATCACAAAGAATTGGTATAAGCCATCATAATGTAATTTCAAAAAAGTATCGAAAACTGTGTCTGAAACCTCGCGCCTTGAGGGCGAATTTGTGGTAAGCTGCCCATAGCGTGAAAGCGCAAATCTCAAAAAACACCCCTCGCGGTCGGGCAGACCGTGAACGCTTGCGTCGGGCTGGGCTACGCCCCGGAAGTCGTCAAACTGCGGCTCCCGACGAAGCCCAAATCCCCGTCTGTTTTGAGCGGGAAATGTCAAAACATCGATTTTTTCCATTAATATCGGAAAAAGAAGAAAACCAAAGGGTGCCGGGTTCAAGGTCAATACCCCCCCGTCACTTGTATCGGTTTTTCTGATCTATTGTTTGAGAATTCTAGAGAGGAGCATCGCTCAATGGCCACTTACAAAGTTACTCTGATTAGCGAAAGCGAAGGTATCAATACCACCATCGACTGTGATGAAGACACTTACATCCTCGATGCGGCTGAAGAGCAGGGCCTCGACCTGCCTTTCTCCTGTCGCGCCGGCTCCTGCTCGACCTGTGCCGGTAAGCTGGTCAGCGGCAGCATCGACCAGTCCGATCAGTCTTTCTTGGATGACGGTCAGGTTGAAGGCGGGTACGTCCTGACCTGTGTGGCTTACCCCACTTCCGACTGCACCATCGAAACCCACAAAGAAGAAGATCTCTACTAAGGGACGAACCTAGATTGGGGGAAGGGAGAACCGGCGTGCGAGACTTCGTGGGTTCCCCTTCCCCCAATCCGGCGGGAGGGAGTCCGTCAAGGGGATGTCCGCCAACCGATCAAAGTCTCGTTGAGGGATTGCAGTTGCGTCCCGGAAAAGTAGAACTCGAGGATGCGATCGCTGGACCAGCCCAATTCGGCGAGTTTGTGGGACCCGATCTGGCTCAACCCCACCCCGTGACCGAATCCCCCGCCCACGAAGATGTACCCCTTGAGGGTCTTGTCGGCACCGTAGATGGGATCGATGTAGAATAGGGTGCTGATCGGGGGCCAGAAGGCGCTCTGCACCTCGTCTTTTTGAATTTCGATGATGTCGCGATCGGTGATGACCTGCATTTTCAACACCCGGCCCGAGGGCGATCGCTCCGTCACCTTCACCTGTTTGATGGTTTTGAAATCGGCCTGGGGGCTGTTTTTGCGGTTGAGGTAATATTTCAGGTGGGCGGTCATCGCCTTGATATCCGTCGAATACCGCCAGCGAAAATCATTCCACCCCTCTTCGTTGAAGCCCTTTTGCAGGCCCATGAACCGCCGGAAGTTTTTCTCGTCCGCCAAGCTGTAGGCTTGCAAATTCCAGACGTTCTGAGTCGAATCGATCACCGACTTCAGATAGGGCTGTTCCGGCCCGTCCCAGACGTCGTGAAAGTTGGCGGTGATGCCGCCGCTCGATGAAAAATAGACTGTATCCGCCAATTCTCCCTCGTAGGTGAGTACGAGCCCCCGGGTATTGGCGACGGCGCGATCGGTGGAGGGGTACACTTCCGTCAACCCCTTGTACACCTGACAATCGGTATTGGCACAAATTTGATAACCGTCCGCCTCGAACCGACGCAAATTTCGCAGGGCGTAGGTGCGGGACATGATCGCCTGGGCCTCAATGGAGGCGTCCGGCGGCCAAGCCCCCATTTCGTGGGGGACGACCCCCCGCAGGTAGGTTTCCAGGGGGACGTGGTTGATGAGGGTATAGGTCCCGTAGGCGTCGGGTTGCAGTTCCAAACTCCCCCCGTACAGGAGGGCGTCGGGGTCGTCTTTTTTGCGGGCGACTTGGATCACATTTTGGGTGGCCTCGATTTCGAGTTCCTGGCGGTTGTAGCGGTAGCCGCCGAGCACCCAGTAGGGGATGGGTTGCTGTTTGAGGACGCGGGTACTCAGGTAGGGTTGGTAGCCCTGGGCCTGGAGACTGGCGAGCAACCACCGTCGCACGACGGGGGTTTCGTAGATGTCGCGATCGGCCCATACCTCCCACAGATCGGGCTGGGCCAGCTCCACTTCGATCCCCATTTCCCGCCATTTGGTGGCTTGCTGTTCGGCGGTTTCGTAGCTGCGATGGCTGCTGAGGATCAGGCGTTCCTCGACGGCGGGTTCCGGCAGGGGTTGCATCCCGGTTTTGAGGATGACGCTGAGGGTGTGGAGGACTTTTTCCCCCTCGGGAGAGGGAAAGCGGAGGGTGAGGTGGTCCCCCGGTTTGGCTTTCAGGATCAGGGTGTCGGCGGGGGTTTTGCCGAATTGCTGGACGACTCCCACTTCCAGGGTGGGGTTGACTTCTTCCTGGGCGTCCGCCGGGGTTGACATTAGCCCCAACAGACAGCCGAGGGCGAGGAGGGTTCGTCGCCAAGACAAACCCGGAGTCTGGGGGGAAGGGGTGGGTGGGGTGGTGGTGCGTGCGATCATTTAAGGAGTCTGAATCTTAAACTCTGTCGGGGGCAATGATTGAGATTTTTTGTTGATTCCCATGCTAACAGGGAAGGTTAAAAACCGGACACAAACTGGGCAAATATTTTCTGGGATGCATTTTTGTAGAATGGAGAACAGTGATTCGGATATCGGACGGGAATTGTATGAACAGGCGACGGCGGATTTCCCAACAGTGGCGGCGGTTTTTGCTCGGGTTGTGCGGGGCGATCGCGGCGGTGGGATTGGCGGTGGTGGGATATTCTTTGAGTGCAATGATGACGGCCGATTCCGACCCGGGGGGGGTCGCCGTCCCGTCGGGTCGAGATACCGCGATCGCGCCCCAAAGCTCGGGTTTGGCGGGAAATTGCGGCAGCCACAGCGGGGGCCCGAAAGATAATGCGATCGCCTCTTTTTACGGGGAAAGTGCCTACCCCTGGACTCGGGAGATTCGCTGGAACTGCGTCTACAATATTAACGATTTTTCGGGTGCGGCGGGCGATCGCTTTGATCAAGCCCAAAACGCGGCGGTCAAAAATGGCGGCGGCGTGATTTACTTCCCCGCCGGAACCTATAATTTTACGGAGGATATCCGCCTGGAAGATGGCATCGTCATCCGGGGCGAAGACCCCCCGATAACGGATGCAAAATCCGACCTTTATTCCCCCCCGTCGAAGCTGACCTTCCCCAAATACGAACCGCAGTTGTCGGGAAGTGGCACGCCCAATGATACTGCATTCAAGAAGATTTTACCGGCCTCCGAGACGGGAAACAAGACTATCGGTATCGTCAATCTCGATATCAACCGGGGGGCGATCGCGTTGAAGTCGGATATCGATGAAACCCGGGCGGAAAATGTGATCATTTTCGGCGATCGCAGCAATAACGTCGCCGCCCCCGATCCCAACATTCCGGATTTATCCTTTCAGGAACCGTGGCAACGTTACAGTTATCGTTTTTCCACCAATATCGGAGTCACGGCCCGACAAAATATTCTGGTCGCCAACAACCGCATCAATGACAATATTACCGACAATTACGAACAGCCCGGATACAAACTCCTATCCAGAGATAAAAAATCGATTTTGACCTACGAAGACGGCAAAAAAGCGGTCTTCCACTACGGCAACCATTACGGCATCGTCGTCAATCGCGGCAGCAAAGACGGGGGGTTCAAGGGGGCGGCGACTCCTGACACCGAACCGGGGTTATTTCGGAAGGGAATTGTCATCCGCGACAACTGGGTTTATCATACCATGCGAGTGGCAATTCATGCAGCCGGAGAGGGCTTGATTATTCAAAATAATCAAATTCGAGACGAAGCCAACAAACAGTGGTGGCTCGACCCCACGGGGAAGCGGGAAGCGACGGGGGCCGTCACCTTGGAAAATCGCGGCATTGACTGGTCCGGATGGAATGTTATTGTGGACGGAAATGATTATCAGGTTTACCGCCATACAGTTGGAGAAACGGGATATATGAGCGTGGATGGGGAGGGCATTTTAATTCAAGAATGCTGCGGGGGGACGACGGTTAACGGCGCGACAATTACGAATAATTCTGGCAACGCTTACATCGGGTTATATAAAACGAGAGATATCGAGAATGTATTGATTGAAAATAATCAAATTAACGGGTCTAATATTTTCGTGCAGGCGGACACGAATAACGCGCCCTTCGCGATGAATGATGTTAAAATTATCAATAACGAAGTTGGGGGAAGTATCATCGCCAGAGGCAGTTCCGGGGGCGGCAATAATCTGATTCGTGGCAATATCGGAAATGGGGGCAATATCAAATATTCCTGTTCGACGGTTCGGGTTGAAAATAACCGGGGTTTTGAGGTGGAACCTTGTCTGTAATTTTAAGTATAGCAACCGCCAGAGCAGTTCGGAGCGATCGGTCAATTTAAAGCCCGCCTTGAAATGAATTTCAAGGCTAATAGCACAAGTCCACGCTTGCGTGGACTCGGTTGGAGTAATTGTGTCCGAATCGCCTCGGAATAGGTAAATATCAGATCCGGTTATTCGATATAATATCAAATCCGGTTATCCCCTCCTAAAACCTCCCCAATCATCGACCGATGATTTTGGCTGGTAGGGGCCCCTGGCTTGCGCCCTCGGGGAATTGATTCCCAAGCGGTTTGGATATCCGAGCCGTTTTGTTCCGAGCATTCAACCGGATTTGATATAATCGGAAATTTTTACCCGACTCCCGACTCCCGACTCCCGACTCCCGACTCTCTACTCCCTCCCCTACCACAAACTCAACTGAACGGGGGGTTGTTCTAAGGTGTTCCAGGGTAGGGTTGGGATGGGGATATTGCTGCCCAAACCGTTCATGCGATCGCGAAAATTTGAGGCGGTGGGGATGGCGGAAATCAGCGATCCGCCGTGGGTAATTTCTCGGGGCAATTTCGGGCAAAATTCAAAATTGTCCGGTGTCTGACTCGCCCAGCGATCGACGGTTTTGCGATCGGGGACGGCGTAAAATGTGGTGTTGCCTTCGACAGTGGGGAAGCGGCGGCTGTAGAGGGAAAGAAATTCGTTCGGGCGGCTTCCGGGGGGGTAAAAGTCGCCCCCCCAGTCTTTGTAGGATTAAACGGCACAGCCGAGGAGAAATTTTGCCGGATTGTTTGTTTGTGTCATTAATTTTCACCACAGAGGCACAGAGGACACGGAGAAGTTATTTGTGTTTTCCGTCAATTCAATTATAGCATTTTGGAAATATTTGTAAAATTGTCTAGCCCCCAAACCCCCAATTCTGGGGGCTTTGAGCCGATCAATTTTTCACGAATCATTTCACATTGCTATAGCATTTTGGAAATATTTTGAATGGACGATCAATCCGGGCGATCGCTCCCCCATTCTTCGGAGGATTCGGCGGCTTTGGGGGAATGCGATCGCCCGATTTCGTAGATGGGGATCGGCGGCAAAATATCCAATTGTTGATCGTCTGTTTTTGGGGATTTTTGGGGTTTTTTGGGTTGCGGGGGTTTCTCGCCCCGACGTCGCTGGGAGGTTCGTTCTTCGCTGGTATTTTCGGTGATGACTTCGTATAAAATCGCCCGCTTTCCGGCTTGGCTTCCCTTCCGTAATACCCGGCCGAGACGTTGGATGTATTCCCGCTGCGATCCGGTTCCGGAGAGGATGATGGCGATTTTGGCGTCGGGCACGTCTACCCCTTCGTTTAAAACGTGGGAGGCGACTAAGGTTCTGTAGTCTCCTTGGCGGAATTTATCTAAAATTTCGTGGCGTTCTTTGACCGGGGTTTGGTGGGTGATCGCGGGGATTAAGAAGTCTTTTGAGATGCGGTAGACGGTGGTATTGTCGGCTGTGAAAATGAGGGTGCGTTCGGGATGGTGTTGGGCGAGGAGGTCGGCGAGGATTCGCAATTTTCCGTCCGTGCACAGGGCGATTTCTTTGCTTTCCCGGTGTGCCAACATCGCCCGACGGCCGGCGGGCGATCGCGCACTTAGCATGACGAATTGTTTCCAGCCTTCCAAACTGGAGAGGCGGACGTTATTTTGTTTGAGAAAATTGTTTCTAATTTTGATGGCTTCTTCGTAGCGATCGCGCTCTTTTTGGGATAATTTGACTTTGATTTCGACGATTTCATGTTCGGCCAAAGCGGCCCCCGCCAACTGTTCGGGGGTGCGGCGGTAGACGACGGGGCCGATCAGGTTGTCGAGGTCGCCGTGGCGTCCGTCGGTGCGATCGGGGGTGGCGGTCAATCCCAGGCGGTAAGGGGCGATCGCGTATTCGGCGATGACCCGGTAGAAGTCCGTGGGGAGGTGGTGGCACTCGTCGAACACCAGCAATCCGTAGCGATTTCCGAGGGTTTCCGCCTGCAGGGTGGCGGAGTCGTAGGTGGCGACCAAAATTGACGTTTTATCCCGCGAACCGCCCCCCAACAGCCCGATATCGGCATCTGGGAAGGCGGCGACGAGGTGGGCATACCACTGGTGCATCAGGTCGAGGGTCGGCACGACGACCAGGGTGCTGCGAGCGATCGCCTGCATGGCCAACTGTGCCAGATAGGTCTTTCCCGAGGCCGTCGGCAACACGACGACGCCCCGGCTTCCCCCGTCCCGCCAAGCTTTCAGGGCTTCTTCCTGGTGCAAATAGGGCGGCATTTCAAAGCTGGAAATCAATTCTAAGGATTGAAACCCGTCGGCTTCGTCGGTAAAATCCGATCCGTCCTGTCGCAATGATTCCAGCAAAAAGGGATAGTAAATGGCGGGGATGCGAAATTTTTCAACGCGATCGTCCCAAACTGCATAGTCGATCCAACTCCGCCCCCTCGGCGGGGGATGGAGGATTAAGGTGCCGCGATCGAAGGAGAGTTTTGGCGTGCGTGGCATGGGGCAGTTTTGCGGTGCTTTTCCTAATTATTTTAACGCGATTATCGCTTCTTCCATTTTACAATACATTCGGCATCCAAAACAATTTTATCTTCGACTTCCAAAACGCTGCAATCGTAAATCAATTCCGATAAAATGGGAGTCTCCCCCGCTTCGAGTCGGGCGGTTATTTCTGCGGTGGCTTCCGCGTCGAGTTGTCCCAGGGGGGAGTTGTCGGCAACGTAGTCCAAATCAAATGCGTCTGAGTTCAACAGCCAAAAGTCGATCTCGTATTTTTGGATAAAGTTTTGGACGGTTGTTAAATCGGGGCTATATTGGGCTCGGATCAAATCCCGCGATCGCACCTGCAATTCGTTTCGATAGTCCTCGTGGTAGGGTAACACATATTCCGAACCCACCAACAGCGATCGCCGGGAAAATGCCGGGATATTGTTGGCTTTTTCACTCGTCGAAGCGATGAGAGTATCTTCGGGTTGAATGGCGAGAAAATCGTACAGGAAGGGAACCCGCCCGAACACATATTTCGTGCCGGGGAAACTGGCGGTTAGTGCGGGATAGAATAGCAGCAGAAATAACCCCACTCCGGCGATACCTTTTATATACGGCTTCGCCTGTTTTAGGTTAAATTTACGAATGATAAAATCGAGGATGAGGGCGAGGGCGATACCACCCGCGATCGCCGCGACGATTCTCAAACAGTGCTGGCTGTAGCGGCTGGGGTGATGCAGGCGAAAGAGGAGGAGGTGGGCGAGGAAAAATAGCCCGGTGGAGGTTAACAAGATTTCCGCCAAAACCGCAATATTGGCGTTGATATATTTGACGAGGGGGAAGCGATTCTGGTATTTTAACAATAGCGGCAGCGACAGCCCGAGAAACACTTGGGGGGGGATGAATGTTTTTAAAAACCACTCCTGGGGCAGTAAACCGGAGCGATCGCCCGTGATCCAAAAATCGAAGGGTTTGTCCGTAAAAAAGGTTGCCCGTCCTCCGGGATAAAATTCGGGCAGATTTCTCGCCTCTGAAAGTGTTATGATCGCGCCAAATTCGGAGGTTTTGACGGCGTAGGGAATCAGAACCGACGCCCCCACAATCACACCCAAAATCAGCCGCGAGAACAAACCCCGTTTTTCGTCAATTCGGAACAGCCGCCAGCTATCCAGCAGCAACACTCCGATCGCAATCAAAACCCCCTGGGGATAAAATGCACCCAGCAGGGCGATCGCGATCGCAGTTCCCACCGCAGAACGCCGCAGCAGGAAATACAGGAAACCCAAAAAGAGGGGATAAAAAAACGCCCTCGGTGTCGCCGATATCAAATCATCTTTCAGCCACAAATTCTGAGTCAAAAACAGGGTGGAAGCGAACGCAGCCCAAGGAATGGGAAAGATTAAATAAGACACTCCGAAACAAAATCCGGCGGCGATCATCCCCAATATCGTCGGAAGTATTTTATTTGTCAATAGCGGATCGATTCCCACCATCGCCGGGATTTGGTAAACCAGCTTATATCCCGCCGGGGCGACGGATTGGAAATAATCCATTATGATATCATTGGGAAACAGTTCTGGATCGATAAATCGCAGCATCCAAACGACGTGCGATCGCGCGTCATCTTGGATTACATATTCGCTTCCCCAGGTTTTAGAAAACGCCCACAATCCGCAAATGGCGGCGGCGGCGAGACTGGCAATCAATGCCGGCATGACGGGGCGATCGCTTCGGGTTTCTGCCATCGTTCGATTTTGCACCCATTTCGTGAGGTTCAGTCAATCTTTACGATTATACCCGAAGTGATCCAATTTACAATTGTATCGAATCTAGATCTGGCGATCGATATCGGAACGATCTATAATTGAATTTTTAGATCCGATTAGATACAGAAAATCCCCCTAAATCCCCCTTCGATCCCCCCCCCGCCCCCATCCCCCCCAGCCCCCCTTTGTAAGGGGGGAGAAAGGGGGGAGAAAGGGGGGAGAAAGGGGGGAGCCAGAGGATGCTTCGCTTTGACTTTAACGGGGACTTTGAGTTCAGAGGAACGCCATATGCCGGTTACTTTAGAACAAATCATTCTCAATCCCGGTCAAAATATCCGGTTCAAAAACGTCAGTTGGCGACAATTTGAACTCCTCCTGGAAGAATTGGGAGAAAATCGCGCTTCCCGGATTTCCTACGGCGACGGATGGTTAGAAATTATGGTTCCCCTTCCCGAACATGAAAAAAACAAAGAAATTATCGGCGAATTAGTCAGAATTATTTTATATGACCTCAATATCGACTTTGAACCGATGGGATCGACGACACTCAAAAATGAGCGGATGATGCAAGCCGTGGAACCCGATGCCTGTTTCTACATTCAGAATTATCGGCAAGTTGTCGGCAAAGATAAACTCGATCTGGCGATCGATCCGCCCCCCGATTTGGCGATTGAAATTGACATTACCTCCCGCACTCAGTTGGATAACTACCAACGTCTCGGGGTTCCGGAGTTGTGGCGTTATTCCCGGCAAGGGTTGAGAATTTATATTTTGCAGGATGGCGAATATGTGGAATCAAAAAATAGTTTTATTTTTCCCGATCTTCCGGTCGTCGATTGGTGCGATCGCGCCGTCAAACAGTGTAAGATTGAAGGGTATAGTCGCACAATTCGGGATGTGAAAGTTTGGATTCGCGAGTTTTTGCAGAATTGAGATCAGATTCGGTTATTTTCCCGACAATTGCAGATCCCCCCCGACCCCCCTTAATCAGGGGGGAGGATCTCCCCCCCGACCCCCCTTAATCAGGGGGGAGGATCTCCCCCCCGACCCCCCTTAATCAGGGGGGAGTCAGGGTCATTAATGCAAGTGTGGGTGGCGGCTGGTGTCACCGTTGAGATCCGGTGCGTTGTAGATACCGAATTCGTCGATTCCACAGTCGCGCATGATCGATTCAGCCTGATCTAATTGATCTCCGGTGCCGCTGACCATGAGCAAATAATCGCCGGCTTTGACGTGATTTTCGTAAACTTTGGCTTTCTCTTCGGGGATTCCCATTCCCGTCAACGCTCCGACGATGCTGCCACCCACGGCGCCGATACCGGCGCCGGCTGCAGTCGTCCCCAAAGTCGCCAATTCTCCGGCGACCAATGCGGGTCCGATTCCCGGAATTGCCAACGTACCCAAACCGACGAGCAAACCCGCGATGCCACCCAAAACGGTGCCCGTCACCGCGCCAATTCCGGCACCTTCGGACGCTTCGTTTCCTTCTTTGTGGTCTCTGATTTCGTCGGCGCCTTTAACGTCGTCAATGTTTCGAGCAATTAAGGAAACTCGATTCATGTCATAGTTGGCATCTTTGAGTTTGCGGATTGCGTCTTCGATGCGACTCCGATCTTTGAAAGTACCGACGGCACGTTTGTAAATGCTAGTTTGTTTGGTCGTAACCATTGTTAACCTCAAGATATTATTGGATGTTATTTCTACGATGTCTTAATTTCATCGCTTTTACATCCCTCCGGGGTATCAGGTATTGGGGGGGGGTTATGTATAAAAAGGAATAAATATCGATTTTGCCCCGAATGTTATGGCAACAGCTAGGATGCTCCAGGGCAGTTATACAGACGTATTTTGATGGATATCGGCGGTTTTGCCGTTTCTGCATTTTAAAATAGCCGGACTTTGCGATCGCCGCCGTCGCCCGGTCGCAGATTGTAACATCGTCGGAGAAAATCTCCAATTTCCCCCGATTTCGATGTTTCCGACCCGATTTATTCGATGTCGCGAAATTCTCGTCCGAAGGGCAAGAGCGCGATCGGAATCAATTTAAAATGCTGCTTGGCGAAAGGAATCCCGATAATTGTAATAGCTAAAATTAAGCCGTGGACGAGGTGAGAAACGGCAATTTCCCAGCCGAATAATATCACCCAAATGACATTAAAAATCATGGTGAGCAGGTTAGAGGAATCCGGGGAAACGACGTTTTCCTTTCCGAAGGGAGTCATCGTCGCAAATCCCAATTTTATCGCTTGGATACCGAAGGGAATGCCGATAATCGTCAGACAGATGGTAAGACCGCCGATAATGTAACCCAAACCGGAGATAAATCCGCCAAAAATAAACCAGATAATATTTCCCAAGAAAGCCATGTTTTTGTCCTCAGTTATTTTAAGGGAGTCGGAAAGGTGGAATGGGAATTTCCCTACACCCCACACCCCACCGAGCACACCCCAATTCTTCAATTCCAGCCTCGGAGTTGGCAGTGGACGACGGCGAGATCCCACATATAATCATTGACTTGATATTGGGTTGCCGCCCGGGTGATGAAGTGGCGCGATCGCAGTTCGTCGCCAGTCGCTTCGTGGTACAATCCCACATAGAGATGGGCGTAAAACCGGCCTGATCGCCCCTCCCAAGCTCCCGAGTTAATCACTTCGTCCGGCTTACAATTCCCCTGAAAAAGGGTGTAAACCTGTCGCATCACCCGTCGGGGATCGCCGGAGACGGGAAGCAATGTCGATCGCGCTTCTTCCACCCCTCGCAGTCGGGCGATGCAGAGATATCGCCACAGGGTTTCTTCTAGGTCTCGGGAATTCACCGTCAGGTCAATTTCAAACTGATCGGCTCCGGCTTGAAATTCCCCGGCATAATAATAAGATAAACCGCGCTGCCACAGGTAAGGTTTGACCCGAGGATCGAGTGCTTCGGCGCGATCGAAATCCCGGATCGACTCGGGAATTTGGGCGAGTTTAAAATAAACCATTCCCCGGCGAATATACCCTTCGGGATCGCCGAGACGATCGCGGATCGATGCGTCCCAGTGGGCCAGTTGATTGTGTAGCAGCGTTTGGCGGTTCATCTGTTCGGAGGCAAAGCCGTTCTAGTCTCCCAAACAGATTCCCATACTGCGGGCGGTTTTGACCAGAATACCATTGGGATCGACGCCTTTATAGTGGGCGATCGCTTCCGCAATGGGGACGCTTTCCACCTGTCGGTTTCGCCACGTCACCATCCGGTCAAACTTGCCGTCGGCGATCAAATCCACCGCCGCCACCCCGAAGGCCGACCCGATCAGGCGTTCGATGGGGGAAGGGGTGCCGCCGCGCTGGATGTGGCCGAGCACCGTGACCCGAGTTTCCGCCCCACTAGCCGCGCAGATGCGATCGGCCAGATAATGTCCGATGCCACCGAACCGACTCTGGCCCAACATATTGGTCATCATCACCGGTTCCCCCTTTTCCGTGCGGACAGCTTCGGCCACGATGACGAGACAGTAATTTTTCCCCTGGCGGTGGCGTTCGTCGAGTTTGTCGCAGATGCTTTCCAGACTGTAGGGAATTTCGGGGATGAGGATGATGTCGGCGCCCCCGGCGATGCCGGCACTCAGGGCGATGTGTCCGGCATCCCGCCCCATCACTTCCAAAATCATCACCCGGCTGTGGCTGGCGGCGGTGAAGTGGAGGCGATCGAGGGCCTCCGTGGCGATGGTGACGGCGGTATCGAAGCCGATGGAAAGGTCGGTGCTGCCCACGTCATTATCGATGGTTTTGGGGACGCCCACCAAATTGAGTTTGCCCTGGACGGCGAGGCGGCGCAGGATTGCCAAACTGCCGTCCCCCCCGATGCCGATCAGGGCGTCTAACCCCAGGATATGGTATCCCTCGATAATTTCCTCCGAGCGATCGCGCACCGTGCCGTCCGGCATGGGAAAGGCGAAGGGGTCGCCCTTGTTGGTGGTTCCCAAAATCGTCCCCCCCGCCGTCAAGATGGGGTCTACTTTCTCGATATTCAGCGGCGTCGCTTCCGGGGGACGCAGCATCAAGCCGTGGGTGGCCTGCCGAATTCCCACCACTTCCCAGCCGTAGGTGGACTCTGCCCGATAAACGGCGGCCCGAATCACCGCATTTAATCCGGCACAGTCTCCGCCGCTGGTGAGAATCCCGATGCGCTTAGGTTTGACCATAATTAACGATTCGACTTTATGTTATGTTACCTTGACGCAGCCTCCAAGGCGGGCATGGAATCGGCCTTTAAAGGCTGTTTTTAGACGTTTCGCGATGGGCTTCACCGCAAAGAATTTGATTCGTAAACTTTAGATTAAGTCCTCTGAGCCATTCTCGGAACAATTTTTGTCCCACCTTAAGCTTTGGGGGGTGGGCAACAGGCAACAGGCAATCGGCAATCGGGGCGCAAGGCACGGCGTCCCTACAATTTAAAATTCCCCAGTTCTCCCATCGCCAGACGGGCGGTGCCGTAGGCGGCTTCGGTGTGGGGGGATAGGATGACGGGGACTCCCAGGTGGCGGGCGCGGATGGTCGTCCAGACGGGATTTTTTGCGCCGCCGCCGGCGGTGTAGACCCGCTGTGGGGGGGTGGCGCCGAGTTCCTGCAAAAGCTGATAGCCCCGGGCTTCGATGCGGGCGATGCCGCTCAGGAGGCCGTGGAGGAATTCGACGTCGCTTTCGGGGCGGGGGTCGAGTTTGGGGGGCAAATTGGGGTCGTTGACGGGGAAGCGATCGCCGGGTTCGAGTAGGGGATAATAGTCGAGGGGGGATTCAGTGTCGGGGTCGATCTGGTGGCTGAGGGTTTCCAGGTTGCGATCGCCGAAAAAGTGTCGCAGCACCGCCCCGCCGGTATTGGATGCCCCCCCTGTCAGCCACAGGTCCCCCAAACGGTGGCTGTAGATCCCGTACCGGGCATCATCCACCCGCGTCTGACTCAACAATTTCAAGACCAGGGTGGAACCGAGGGAGGTGACGGCTTCCCCAACAGATACGGCACCCGACGCCAAAAAGGCGGCGATGCTGTCCGTTGTCCCCGCCTTTACCGTGCAGTTGGGGGAAAATCCGAATTGTTCTCGGAGCGAGGGGCAAACCGTCCCGACGGGGGTTCCCGGCGCCACCACTTCGGGCAGTTGGGGGACGAATTTCGATGGTCGGCGAATCCCCTCCAGGAGCCATTTGGGATAGTGCAGGTTGACGACATCGTATCCCAATTTTAAACTGTTGTGGTAGTCACTCATACCTAACTTTTTGTGCAACAAATAGCCCAACCAATCGGCTTGGTGGAGGAAGTAGATGGGGGAAGAATGGGGGGGAGTAATTGTCTGTTGCCACCACAGCAATTTGGCGAGGCTGGAAGTGGTGCTCAGGACGGGATGTCGGGGGGGTGCGATCGCCTTCAATTGGTCGAGGATGCGGACGTCGCAACTGTGATTATAAGCCAAAGGAGGGGTGATGGGAGTCCCGGTGCGATCGCAGAGCAACACCGTCCCGGACGTGCCGTTGAGGGCGATGGAATGCAGTGGCGATCGCAGGGTGACGGGGATTTCGGCCAGCAGCTCGAACAGCGCTTTTCGCCACATTGACGGCCATTTTCCCGGGGGGAGGGAGCGATCGAATTGACGGGTTCCCCGAGCCACGACCCGACCTTCCCCATCCACTGCGGCGAAACGGGCGCCGGAGGTGCCAAAATCTATGCCCAAAGATAGATTCATAAAAAAATGTGTATGGATGATCCGAAGCCCATTCTATCAGTAGTATAATTGATTGTTTGTGTTTTAATTTTTTGGTTAAGTTTTACTAAAAATTCCGGAATTTCCATCAATCGGACTGGACGGATGACAATTTGACGGCTATAACGTAGAGGTCAGTGGCAAAATCTTGTTGGATTAGCCAGTGATAGCGTTCCATCAAGCAGTTCAAAGGGAATTTCATGGATACACTTGCTTATACTCACCTAGTGTCCGCGTATGAGTCTCCTCAGAAACCCAAACTCGACGAAAGTTTGGTTCTGTTCCGAGGTGTAAATTGGGGCAAAGTTTCTGGCAGTTGCTTAATGCCCGTCATAGCTGCCGCGATCGGTTTTTCCATCCTGGGTGCCACCGACGCCGCCCAAGCGGCCCTGTACTACGGCGATTCCGGCTACGATGTCAAACAAGTACAGAACGCCCTGGCTCACAAAGGCTTTTTCTACGCCAACTCCACCGGCTACTACGGCCCGATTACCAAGAAAGCGGTGAAAAACTTCCAGTACCATTACGGCTTGAAAGTCGATGGCATCGTCGGTCCGTCCACGGCTGCGGCCCTGGGACTGAGCTGCTATGATGGCTGCTACACGAGCCATAAAAAGCACCATTACGGCTACAAAAAAGCGAGCTACGGCAAGAGCCACGGCTACCTGTCCAAAGGTGACAGTGGCTACAAAGTCGTCAAATTGCAGGATAAGCTGGCCAAATACGGCTACTTCCACGCCCGCTCGACCGGTTACTACGGCAAAATCACCAAATACGCCGTCAAAGCCTTCCAGGCTGACTACGGCCTGAGAGTTGACGGCATCGCCGGCCCCCACACCCTGGCCGCTATGGGCTTGTAAACTGTTCCATTTAACCCAAATATAACAATTCAAAAAACCTACATTGCAATTGCGATGTAGGTTTTTTTGATCGAGCGGGGGGAGTCGGGAAAAATTGACAATTACAGCAATTTTCAAGTCAGTAAGGTACGCTGGCAAATTCAAAGTCCCCCTTGTTAAAGGGGATCATGGGGGATCGAACGGTATCGCAACAGATAGACAACTGCTATATCAATGATCAATTGTCCCGGGACCCCAATTTTTATCGCTTCCAAGGGGGGCAGGCGAACTTCAAGATTCCCCAACTCAAATAGCCCTTGCTTCCCGCTTCGATCCAGTGATTCAGGCCCACCTTCATGCGATCGATGTAATCCTGACCGCTGGCTTCCACAGCTTTATCGTAGTTGTCGTTGACACTCTTAAGGATGCGGCGGTAGTGGTTGACCAACTGTTCGGAGAGGTCAATAACTTCCACTTCCTTCAACCCCGACAACTCGGCGGCTTTGCGATAAAAGCCGACGGAACCGAGGGAGTTCAAATGAATCCGATCCAAAACGGGTTGGAGGACTCCCTCCGGACAGTCATCGCTCTGCATCGGGTCAGTAAAGATAAACTCCCCGCCCGGTTTGAGAACCCGCTGCACCTCTTTAAAGACCTGAATCCGGTTGCCGCTGTGCAGGATGGCATCCTGGGACCAGACCACGTCCGCGCTGTTATCTTCGAGGGGGATATCTTCAAAACTGCCGTCGAGCACTTCAATTAACGATGTCAACCCCTGTTCTTTGTTGAACTGGCGGTTGCGCTGATTTTGGGCTTCGCTGAGATTCAAGCAGGTGACGCGACAGCCGAAGTTTTTCGCCAGATAGCGGGCGGCGCCGCCGTACCCGGCGCCGATGTCGAGAACGTGGCGATTTTCGTTGAGGTTCAGGTGGGAGGCGATGCGTTGCACGGTGCGGCGGCTGGCGTCAAATACGGGTTCGTCTTCGCTCTCGTAGATGCCGACGTGGATATCTTCCCCGCCCCACATGGTGGCATAGAAGCGGTCGGCGCTGTTGCTGTTGTAATAGTCGCGGGCGGTGTTGACGGTAGGGGAATATGTTTCGGCCATGTGTTCTAGGGGGGGGCTGTTGTAACTCTTTTCGGCGACGTGGATGAAAAAGTCTTGCTCTTCGTGGTGGTAGGTTTCCTGAAAATCGCCGTAGGTTTTAATGCGCTGAAACCCGACTTCGTGCATCAGGGTGCGGGTGTAATCTTTCCGCAGGGGGAACATATTCAGGTGGTAGACGGAGCGGTCGGGGAATTCGTAGCGGAACCGGGCTAACCCCTCATCGACATATTCGGGTTCAGCTTTGATGTTGTCGCCGCAGTAGTAGTAGATGTGTTTGGAGGAAAATCCGACATCGAGGATGGCGTCGTAGTTGCGCTGATCTAGAATCAAGAGTCCGTCGTGGCGCAGGGCGGCGTAAAATTCCGCCAGAGCCTTGCGGCGATCGCGCTCCGAAAACAAATGGGTGAAGGAATTCCCCAGACAGATCACCGCGTCAAATTTGCCGTGGATGTCGCGGTTGAGCCAGCGCCAGTCCGCCTGGACGGTGCGTAAGATCAAGTCGTAGCGGCGGCCGTTTTCAAAAGCTTTTGCCAGCATTTCCGGGCTGCCGTCGGCGCTGACGACATCGAAGCCAGCTTTGAGGAGGCGGATGGAGTGAAACCCGGTTCCGGTGGCGACATCGAGCACTTTTTTGGCGCCGTGCTGTTTGAGGATGTCGATAAAAAAGTTACCTTCGCTTTTGGCGCGAGTTTCCCAACTGATCAACCGATCCCACTTGGAAACGAAACCTTGAATGTATTCAGCTTGGTAGTGGGAGGTGTCTCGAACGGCGAGGGGGTCGGTTCCATATTCCTGCCGTTCCTTGGCGATTTGTGCTTCAGTTTTCATTGCAATTCCTTGGAGTTTTTATTCGACATGACAGACTTCACCGTCATCCATCCCGTTTCTAAAGTTGGGTCAAGCCAGATCGTCGATACTTAAAAAGACAAACAAGCGGGGAAAGGAACGCTGTAGGTGGTTCCGTGCGATTGAAAATCCAGATTAATTATTTAGCTTGACGAGGGTCGATGGTACGGTGCGATGATTGGGGTCAGTTGACAGAACTCTCGGGAGTTTCTCGATCATTGAATCATACGGCGGTGACAAAAGCAAAATCAAACGGGCGTCGGAAATGGCGGGGGGCGGGCAGCCAAAAACGCCCGTATGCACCGCCCCATCGACATCTGGGGGGTTCAATATTCGGACTGTAAATTAAAATTAAAAAGATTTTAACCGAGCTTTAAAATTAAATATTTTAATCATTTAATTTAAGGGACATAATCGACGGATATAATGGGTGCGGGGCGAGAAAATCTCGAAACCCCTCCAAATCGGTGTGATCGGGGGTTCGACGGGCAGGTATCGTATTGGTAAGCCCCCGAGTCCGTCTCGGGGGAAGGCCACCAACGAGCGGAGAGAAAACTGTGAACGTCTTAGTTGTCGGAAATGGGGGTCGGGAACACGCCCTGGCTTGGAGTCTGAGTCGCTCGGAAGCGATCGAGCGGGTGATCTGCGCCCCGGGAAACGGCGGGACTGCCACTTTATCCAAATGCGAGAACCGGGCTGTCGGGGTCGAGGATTTCGCTGGAATTCGGCAAATTGCCAAGGATGAGGCGATCGCGCTGGTGGTCGTCGGGCCGGAAGTCCCCCTCGCCCTGGGGCTGGCCGACGACCTCAGAGCGCACGATATCAAGGTGTTCGGGCCGGGGCGGTCTGGGGCCCGACTAGAGGCCAGCAAAGGCTGGGCCAAGGAGCTGATGGCGGAAGCCCGGGTTCCGACGGCGCGGGGTGCGGTGTTCGAGGATCCCCAAGCGGCCAAAGATTACATCCAAAAGACCCCCGTGGTGCTGAAGGCCGACGGACTGGCGGCGGGCAAGGGAGTGATGGTGGCGTCCACGGGGGAAATGGCCCACGAGGCGATCGAGGCGATCGCCCGTGGGGACTTCGGTTCCGGCAACTGTCGCATCGTGGTGGAAGAGTTCCTGCTGGGGCAGGAGGCTTCCATCCTGGCCCTCACGGACGGCCAGACGATCCGACCGTTAATTCCGGCCCAGGATCACAAACCCATCGGGGAGTCCGACAGCGGCCAGAACACGGGTGGCATGGGCGCCTACGCCCCCACCCCCGTGGTCACCCCGGAACTGGCGGGGCGGATTCAAGGGGAAATTCTCGAACCCACCCTGGCAACTTTGCAAAAGCGGGGGATCGACTACCGGGGGGTGATTTACGCGGGACTGATGATCAGCCCCGAGGGCGATCCCAAGGTGTTGGAATTCAACTGCCGGTTCGGGGACCCAGAAACCCAACCGATCCTGTCGCTGCTGGAGACGCCGCTGGAGGAACTGTTGCTGGCTTGCTGTGATCGCCGTCTGGCCGAAATGCCGCCGATTCAATGGAAGCCGGGGGTATCCGTCTGCGTGGTGTTGGTGTCCGGGGGCTATCCGGGATCTTACGAAAAAGGGAAGGTCATCACCGGAATCGAGGCAGCGGAAGCGACGGGGGCGGTAGTCTTCCACGGCGGGACTCGCCGGGAAAACGGACAGTTGTTGACCGACGGGGGGCGGGTGTTGGGTGTCACCGCCGCGGGGGAAGATGTGAAAAGTGCGATCGTCAATGCCTACCGAGCCGTGGACTGCATCAACTTCGAGGGGATGTACTGTCGTCGAGATATCGGTTTCCGGATTCGGAGCTTATAAGATAGAGGGGGCGGCGATGTTTGACAAAACTTAACGTTCGTTGTGGGGAATCCTGCCGATCGATGGCGCGATCGTCTACCCTAGATCTCGACAGAGGGTCCCCACCCCTTTAAACTCTAGAACTTGAAGACATCGGGAGATGCTGGCAATCCTCAAAACAATCGGAGAAATCATTCGGAATTGGTGGTCTGAGTTCACCCTGCAAACTCGGCTGATGGCCGGGGCGACCTTGGTGGTGTCCCTTCTGATGAGCGGCCTGAGCTTTTGGGCAGTCAACACCATCCAGGAGGATGCCCGTCTCAACGATACCCGCTACGGCCGAGATTTGGGGTTGCTCCTGGCGGCCAACGTGGCGCCGATGATCGCCAAAAACGATCGCGACGAGGTAGCCCGCTTTTCCCGACAGTTCTACACCAGCACTTCGAGCGTCCGCTATATGCTCTACGCCGACCCGGACGGCGAGATCTTCCTAGGCTTACCCTTTTCGGACTCGGCGGTGCAGAATTCCCTGACCCTGCGGCGGCGGATGCAACTGCCCGACAATTTTATCTCGAGCGTGGAGGAACGAAATTCCTCCGTGCTGCCGATGGTGCGGCAGCACCTGACCCCGGGCGGGGAAGTGACCGACGTGTTCGTCCCCCTGCTGCACGACGGCAACTATTTGGGCATTTTGGCGATCGGCATCAACCCCAACCCCACGGTCGTCGTCTCCTCCAACCTGACCCGGGACGTCACTTTAGCCGTCTTCGTCTCCATCTGGGTGATGGTCATCCTGGGGGCGGTGTTCAACGCCCTCACCATCACCCAACCGATCAAAGAACTGCTGCTGGGGGTAAAAAATATCGCGGCCGGGAACTTCAAACAGCGGGTTGATCTGCCCTTCGGCGGGGAACTGGGGGAACTGATCCTGAGTTTCAACGAAATGGCCGAACGCCTGGAGAGCTATGACGAGCAGAACATCGAAGAACTGACGGCGGAGAAAGCCAAACTCGAAACCCTGGTTTCCACCATTGCCGACGGTGCCGTTCTAATCGACGCCCAACTGAATCTAATTTTGGTCAACCCGACGGCGCGGCGGCTGTTTGGCTGGGAAGGCAAAAACGTCATCGCCGAAAATGTTTTGGCTTACCTGCCCAACCCGGTGTTGCAGGAACTCTCCCAACCCTTGCAAAAAATTGCTTCGGGACACCTGGAGGGGGGAGAATTTCGCTGCTCCCTGACGGAACCCACCAACCGCACGCTCCGAATCCTCCTCACCACCGTCCTGCTGCACAAGGCGCCGGGTATGGATCCCCTGTGTGGCAGTTGCACCTACGACCACGACGACAGTTGCAATTCGCCGGAACGCCCCCATGTCAAAGAGTGTACGTTTTACAACCGGGACGAGACGGAGGCGGCGGGGGACAATTACCGGGACAGTCTGAAGGGCATCGCCATGACGATCCAGGATATCACCCGGGAGGTGGAACTGAACGAGGCGAAAAGTCAATTTATCAGCAACGTCTCCCACGAGTTGCGGACGCCGCTGTTCAATATCAAGTCGTTTATCGAAACCCTGCACGACTACGGGGACGATCTGACGGAGGAGGAACGGCAGGAGTTTCTGGAGACGGCCAACCACGAAACTGATCGCCTGACGCGGCTGGTGAACGATGTTTTGGATTTATCTCGTTTGGAGTCGTGTCGCATGTACCACATGGAACCGGTGGACATCGCCCACCCCATCGAGCAGACGTTGCGGACGTACCAACTGAATGCGCGGGACAAGGGGATCGAACTGAGCAAAGAGGTGGAACCGGATTTGCCGCCGGTGCGGGGCCACTTCGATTTATTGTTGCAGGTGCTGACGAATTTGGTGGGCAATTCCCTCAAGTTCACGGAGATGGGGGGGCGGGTGATCATCCGGGCTTATTTGTTGGATCGCGAAGAGACTCTCGAGCAAGGCGACACTATCGAGGCTGAAGAAATCGAGCGGGGGGGTTGGATCGTGTCGCCGCCGCCGCCGCGGCCCCTTGATCGCCACTTGATGCCGGTTCAGACGGCTTCGGGTCGGGCGGTGCGGGTGGAGGTTTCGGACACCGGCAGTGGTATCGCCGCCGAGGATCAGGAGGCGGTTTTTACGCGCTTTTTCCGGGTGGAAAATCGGGTGCACACTTTGGAAGGGACGGGGCTGGGTTTGTCGATCGTCCGCAATATCATCGAGAAGCACCATTCTCAGGTGAATTTGGTGAGCGAATTGGGGGTGGGGACGACGTTCTGGTTCGACTTGGCGGTTTATCAAGAGGAGGGGTTGGAGGAGGCGATCGAGGTGATGTCTCCGGCGTTGGAGTCCCTGTGGTGAATGTTGTGATTTCGTGCTAGGATGACCTTTTTATAACAATTATCGACAGGGTGATTTCGATGAATCGCAGAAGTTTTTGTCGTCACGCCTTGCTGGGTTCGGCCGGTCTTGTCGTCGCGGCGGGCGATCGCGCGTTTTCCGGGTCGAATGGCGGGTCAAACATCATCGCTCAAGGCGGTCTTCATGCCCGATTAAAAACCTTATTGAACGGGCGACAGTGGAAGGATGCAAACGATGAGACAATCCGGATCATGCTGGAGGCGATCGGCAAAAAAAGATCCACTTCATTGGATCAACAAAATTTACAAAATTTCCCCTGTGATACCCTCAAAATTATTGATGATTTGTGGACTCGATATAGTAACTGGCGATTCGGTTTCAGTCGGCAGAAGCAGATTTATCTCGATGTCGGAGGCAAACTCGATGGAAAATACCCCGGCGATCGAATATGGGACGATTTTGGTCGTAAAGTGGGGTGGTGGGACGGTTCGTGGCTATCCTACAACCAACTGACCTTCGACCTTTCTGCCCCGGCTGGACATCTCCCCCGCATCCGCCCCACCCAAAACGCACAATTCAGATATCGGGGGGCTCTCTACACTCTTTTGGCTCGCGAATGCTTGTAATTTTTTGCCGGCGATCGCGTTTTATCCAAAATTTATTCTATCGTTAATTCTCCGTTACACTTCGGGGGCTAGTTTTGGAAGTGCTTACCTTGTGTCAACCCTCCTCCCGCAACGGTGCGGGTTTTTCGTTGGGTTCGCAACAACTCATCGGAAATCGCGCCGATGCAATTCTTGATTTGAACCGGAAAGTAACCAATCCCCGCGAAGACAGCGACGGGGCTTTCTAGCCCTAACCTGTTACTCTGTCTCGCAGAGAGCAAGA
>NZ_JAYFER010000541.1:0-205 GCF_055795065.1 Lyngbya sp. CCY1209 | reverse complement strand
GGTTTGAGAAGCGATCGCATCCCCCTAAATCCCCCTTTGTAAGGGGGACTTTGAGAGGTCGGCTGGTTTGAGAAGCGATCGTATCCCCCTAAATCCCCCTTTGTCAGGGGGACTTTCAGATGTCGGCTGGTTTGAGAAGCGATCGCATCCCCCTAAATCCCCCTTTGTAAGGGGGACTTTGAGAGGTCGGCTGGTTTGAGAAGCG